>JANNCZ010000567.1:0-3038 GCA_031387185.1 Burkholderiales bacterium | reverse complement strand
CGTGCAGGTGGAATTTGCACCTGAAGGCATCAGCCGCCTGGCGCAGATCGCCTTTGCCGTGAATGAAAAAACCGAAAACATCGGTGCCCGCAGGCTCTACACGGTGATGGAAAAATTGCTCGAAGATGTGTCGTTTGACGCTGGCAAGCAGAGTGGCCAGACCCTGCATGTCGATGCGGCTTACGTCAATGTGCGGCTTGAAGAATTGTCGAAATCCGAAGACCTCGCCCGATACGTGCTGTGAAGGTGGCAGTACGCAACGAGGCATGAACCCCGCCCAAGGAACTCCAATGCGCTACACCCCGACGTTTGCTTTCGCCGCCCCATCTCTTGCCGTCTGCCTTGCTGTGTGCCTGACTGCACCAGCGCTTGCGCAAGTCACTGTCAAGGAATCCTGGGTGCGTGCCACGGTCGCCAAACAAACTGCCACTGGCGCCTTCATGCAGATCACCGCCGCCGCCGACACGAAACTGGTCGACGTCAAATCATCCGCCGCCGGCATTGTCGAAATCCATGAAATGAAAATGGAAAACAACGTGATGAAAATGCGCGCGGTGGACGAGGTCGTGCTTCCGGCCGGCAAGATGGTTGAACTCAAGCCGGGCGGCTTTCACGTCATGCTGATGGATCTGAAAGCGCAGGTGAAAACCGGCGATACGATTCCGCTCACATTGGTGTTTGAAGGCAAGGACAAAAAGCGCGAAACGGTGGACTTGAAGGTACCGGTCAGAGCGCTGACTAGTGCGCCCAGCAAGAGCGGAGCGCAGCATGAAGGGCACAAGCACTGAGCGGGTGCGTTTGCTACCGTCGGAGGGTGGTGCACCGGACGCGTGAGTGGCGCTCGCTATAATTCCTGATTGTCCGTCGTGCGCTTTTTCTGCGCCTCGCCATGCTCCCCGCCGTCAAGCAAGAAATTATCATCGCCCTGAGAGCCGCTCTCACCAAGGCTCTTGGCGATACTGCGCCGGGGGCCGCAGAGAGTGCGGCGATTGTGCTGGAGCGGCCCAAGCAGGCAGCGCACGGCGATCTGGCCTGCAACATCGCGATGCAGTTGGCCAAGCCGCTGAAGCGGAATCCGCGCGCGCTGGCCGAGGCGATCATCGCGGCGCTGCAGTCGGACACCGCCGCCGCGTCAAGCATTGTGTCAGCGGAAATCGCCGGGCCGGGCTTTATCAATCTGCGCGTGGCGCCTGCTGCCAAGCGGCGCGTGATCGGCGAAATTTTTTCGCAGGGCGATGCCTTTGGATGTGCCGCTGCGCGCAGCGGTGAAACAGGTGCCGCAGGTGCCGGCAATGCGGGCAAATTGCTGGTGGAGTTTGTCTCGGCCAACCCCACCGGCCCTTTGCACGTGGGCCATGGCCGGCAGGCTGCGTTGGGCGATGCGCTGTGCAATCTGTTTGAGACGCAGGGCTATGCGGTGACGCGCGAGTTTTATTACAACGATGCCGGCGTGCAGATCGCCAATCTCGCGGTGTCGGTGCAGGCGCGCGCGCGCGGCCTCAAACCCGGTGACGCGGCGTGGCCGGCGCAAGCCTACAACGGCGAATACATCGCCGACATTGCGCAGGATTTCCTCGCGAAAAAATCGGTCAAGGCTGCCGACATCGAGGTGGTGGCGCCGGGGGATCATAGCGATCTCGATTCGATCCGCCGTTTTGCCGTGGCGTACTTGCGCAACGAGCAGGATATCGACCTCAAATTGTTTGGCGTGCAGTTTGACAACTATTTTCTTGAGTCCTCGCTGTACCAGGATGGCAGAGTCGACAGCACCGTCAACGCGCTCAAGGCGGCCGGCAAGACTTTTGAAGAGGGTGGCGCGCTGTGGTTGAAGACCACGGACTACGGCGACGACAAAGACCGCGTGATGCAAAAATCCGACGGCACCTACACTTACTTCGTGCCCGACGTTGCCTACCACCTGGCCAAGTGGCAGCGCGGTTTTGCCAAGGCAGTCAACGTGCAGGGGTCTGACCACCACGGCACCATCGCGCGCGTGCGCGCGGGTTTGCAGGCGGTGAGTGCGCATGCCGGCCTGGGCATGCCGGCGGCGTACCCGGATTACGTGCTGCACAAGATGGTGACGGTGATGATGGGCGGCGCGGAAGTGAAAATTTCCAAACGCGCCGGCTCCTATGTCACGCTGCGCGATTTGATCGACATGTCGGGCAACGGCGATGTCGCCCGCGGTCGCGACGCCGTGCGCTTCTTTTTGATTTCGCGCAAGGCCGACACCGAGTTTGTGTTTGATGTGGACCTCGCGCAAAAAAAGTCCGACGAGAACCCGGTCTATTACGTGCAGTATGCTCACGCGCGTATTTGCAGCGTGTTGCGTGAGGCTGGTATCGCCGACGATGCGGCGCGTAAAGCCCTGGTGGGAGCCGATCTTGGCGCATTGACCCACGTACGCGAACTCGCGCTGATGCAAAAACTCGCCGAGTATCCTGATCTGCTGCACAGCGCATCAGAACACCTCGCGCCGCATGACCTGGCTTTTTATTTGCGTGACCTGGCCGGCGAGTTTCATTCGCTCTACAACGAGCGTGAATTGCGGGTTTTAACTGCACCCGATGCAGTTAAAATGGCGCGGCTCGCGCTCTATGCGGCGACCGCGCAGGTGATCGTAAATGCGCTGGCGCTGATCGGCGTGTCGGCTCCGCAGTCGATGTAATTCGACGTAGTTTGTCCGCATTTTCATTTCCCCCCGGCATGACCAAACGCGAATTCAAGGCGGTAACCCCAAAGGCGAAGAGCGGTGGCGGCACCGTGATCGGTATCGTGATCGGCCTCGTGCTCGGTCTGGTGATTGCGGTTGTGGTCGCATTCATGCTCAACAAGGGCCCGAAACCCTTCGCTGACAAAACCGGCGGTGGCGTGGCCAAGACTGCGCCCAAAGGGGCTTCCGACAACTCCGACCCCAACAAGCCGCTCTACGGCAAGGACGCGAAGGCGGGCGATGCCGCCAAAGCGGGCGCACCGGGCGAAGGCAAGCGTTTCTCGTTCTACGAAATTCTGCCCGGCAAGGAAGAAGTGGTCGATGC
>JANNCZ010000529.1:0-2513 GCA_031387185.1 Burkholderiales bacterium | reverse complement strand
GTCTTGATCGAGCGTCTGCTTGGAGCCGAGGCTGCATGGCCGCGCGGCGAGCAGACCTTTGACGCCTGGATGATGGCGCTCGATGCAGCGCTCGACCAACTGGGCATTCGCAGCCTGCTGGGGCGCGATGCAGCCGGGGCGGAAGTGTTGAAGCTGCTTACGCAAGTGCAGAGGTCGCTAGCGCCGGTGCAGAGGTCGCTAGCGCCGGTGCAGGGGGCGTCGCCAGCGCCAGTGGCCGCAGCGCGCAAAGCGGCGCCGCGCGTGAGCGCCGGTGAGTGGCGCATCTTTCTGACCGCGCAGTTTGAAGCCGCCTCGTTCCGCAATCGCCTGATCGACAGCCCCGTAGTGCTCACCACACTTGAAGGCGCGCAGTGGCGCAGCTTCGATGCCGTATTGCTGGTGGGCGCGGGCGCAGCGCATCTCAACGCGCGCGTCCCCGATGATTTGTTCGTCAACACGGCACTGCGCGGCGCGCTTGGCCTGGCAGATGCCGCCAGCCGCCGAGATCAATTGCACCAGCGCTTAGGCGCAGTGATCGGCATGGCAGGCACGGTGGCCGCCACCTGGCGCAGACGGCAACTCGATGAACAGCTTCCGCTGTGCGCTCCCTTGGCGCGGCTGGAGTTGGCGCGGCGGCTCGCGGGTCTCCCGAGTGGCATCGAGATGCTTGAGACCGGGCGCGATGCGCGTGTGAAGTTTGCGTCGCAAGAAGGGGTGCGGGGTGCGCCTGCACCGCGCATCCCTGGCGGCCTGCCGGGTCGTATCACGGTATCGGCCTACGCGAATCTGCTCGCCTGTCCCTACCGGTTCTTCGCGACCACGCTGCTGGCCTTGCGTGAGCCCGACGAACTCGAAGAGACCCTCTCCAAGCGCGACTACGGCATCTGGGTGCACCGCGTGCTGACCCGCTTTCACGAAACCCACGCGTCGCTGCAAGACGTGGACGACGCCACTCTTTGTGCGACGCTCGAAAGCATCGCTGATGATGTATTCGCCCCGCTGATTGCGTTCAACTATTTGAGTCTGGGATGGAAACTGCGTCTGGTCAAACTGTTCCCTGCCTATCTCGCGTGGCAGCGTGAGCGTGAAGTGCAAGGCTGGCGTTTTGAAGAAGGCGAAGCGGCGCGCGTGCTTGCGATCAGCGTGGGTGCAGGCGGTGGCGCAGGCGGTGGCGCAGGCGGTGGCGCAGTCGCGGCGCGCAGCATCGAATTGGCCGGCCGCATCGACCGGATTGACCGGCACACTGACGACGGCAGTGTTGCATTGATCGACTACAAGACACAGCGATTGGAAATTCTCAAAAGCCGCCTGCGCGATGTGGGCGAAGAAGCGCAGTTGGCCGGCTACGCGATGTTCGAAGCCGCGCGTGGCAACACCATTGGGGCAGCGGGTCTGGCGAGCATCGATGGCGACACGGTGGGTCTGGCACTCGCGCAAATTGACGAGCCCGCCGAGGCCGCGCGCGCCCACATGCTGCTGCGTGCGGTCGAAGGCGGCGCTGCGCTGCCGGCCAACGGCGCAGCGCGGGTCTGCGATTTTTGTCAGGCGCGCGGACTGTGCCGCAAGGACTACTGGAGCGGCGCACAGAGCAACGTACCCGACATCGGGCGCAGCAACCCATGAGCGCCGCGCCCCTCGACATCCCCGCTGCGCTCGACCCCGCGCGCAGTAGCGTGATCGAAGCCTGCGCGGGCAGCGGCAAGACCTGGCTGCTGGTTGCGCGCATGTTGCGTGCGCTGTTGGCAGGTGCCAAACCCGCCGAGATACTCGCGCTCACGTTCACCCGCAAGGCCGCGCAGGAAATGCGCGCACGGCTTGACGCCTTGCTGCTGGAGTTGGCGACGCTCGATGAAGCTGCCGCCATCTCCCTGCTCGCCGCGCGCGGTCTGTCGCTGCACGAAGCGCGCCGCCAATTGCCGCGTGCGCGCAGGCTCTGCGAAGAAATGCTCGCCGCCACGCCGCCAGTCGCGATTGACACTTTCCACGGCTGGTTCATCGGCATCGCGCAACGTGCGCCGATGGGTGTGCAGGACGAAGCAGGCACGCTCGGAGCCAGCCTGGATGACGCGGCAGAGCGGCTGTTTGACGAAGCCTGGCAGCGCTTCGCCCTGCGCTGTGGCCGTGCGCCTGCCAGCCCTGAAGGCTTGGCATTTCAGCGGCTCCTGGGCGAGCACGGCCTGCATCAAACGCGCGCGCTGCTGGTGCGCTGGCAAGCGCGCAGTGTCGAGTGGCAGGCCTTCACGGCGGGTGAGCGTGAACCGGCCGCGTGGGCGGTGGCGCAGCTCGCCGCTGAAACCGGCGCGGGTGACATCAATGCGCGCGCACACTTTGTGGCGCAGCATCGCCATGCGCTCGATACGATTCTTCTCAGCCTGCCCGACTTTGACAAGCGTCTCGTCAATTGGGGCGCGGATGCGTTCACGGCCCATCTGCGATTGATGCAGTGGGAAGCCGCCGCAGCCGTGGCAACGGCAAACACAGCAAACACAGCAAGCACAGCAAACACAGCAAAC
>JANNCZ010000510.1:0-21357 GCA_031387185.1 Burkholderiales bacterium | reverse complement strand
AGTTGTACAATAACCTGTACATATCATTCAAGGCACTTTCCATGAACGCCATCACCTACAGTACCGCACGCGCCAACCTCGCCAGCAGCATGGACCGCGTGTGCAACGACCACGAACCGCTGATCATCACGCGCAACGGCGAGCAATCGGTCGTCATGCTCTCGCTCGAAGATTTCAAATCGCTGGAAGAAACCGCCTACCTGCTGCGCAGCCCGGCCAACGCCAAGCGGCTCCTCTCCGCAGTTGAAGCGCTCGGACGCGGCAAAGGCAAAGAGCGGAAGCTCGCCGCGTGAAACTGATTTTTGCCGGGCAGGCCTGGGAAGACTATCTCACCTGGCAGCGGCAAGACAAGCGCATGGTCAAGCGCATCAGCGAACTGATCGAAAGCACCGCGCGCGAACCATTTACAGGCATCGGTAAACCCGAACCGTTGAAACACGCTCTGGCGGGATTCTGGTCGCGGCGCATCACCGATGAGCACCGGATGGTCTACAAACCCGAGAAGGGTGCGCTGCTGATTGCGCAGTTGAGGTATCACTACTGATCGCTCGGCGCACGTGACTTGCCTGTCTCACGCAATCTGCGTTTTTGACAGACACTTCAGTCGATACCATTCGAGATATTTCTCAACTTTCTCTGGTGGGTAGTCACGCTTTAGGTCAACTACCAGCGAATCGCCAAACCTTGCGTAGTAAAGAACCAGCTTGTTTATTCCACCTTTACGTCGGCCCTTAAGGCCTTCAATCTCGGCAAGCGCGAAGTACCGCAAAAGCTGATCAATGTCCCTTCGATCCAGAGATCCGCAATCAGTTGCCTTCAGGTCAATCAACATATCGTCAATCACCAGATCCGCTTCATGTTGCCCAGCCTTCGACGAGACGCGAAATTGCGGGCGCAACAGGCATCGTCTCTTTGCCTTGAATTGCTCCCACTTAACCAAATCAAACATTGCCCGCAATTCGTAAACAGCTCTGGGATCAACTTGATTCCATTCGTATGGAACGACAAAATCCCCTCGCCCGACAAATAGCCCGTGCCATCTTGCCAGTTTCAGATAGCCCTCCAATAGCTCTGTACTAAGTACGCCATCATCAATGTAGTGGGAATCAAGGATTCGGGTTTGATCTAACACTGCTCGCAGATCGGCGAGCAATTTGTGCGGCTCCTTCGCATATCGCGAAATGCGTTGAGGCCGCCCAGACCATCCCTCGATGAAGTCTTCTGATTCGGCCCGCAAATATCCTGAATAGATCAGGTTGTCTTGAGCCAAATCGAGTGCTTCCTCGGCCACCCAAAGACCAGTTACCGCGTTAGGATTGATCCTTTGCAATTGGGCGCGCACTACATATTCAAAGGCCGCTCCAAGAGGACGCGCTAACGATGACATTGATTGCACCAAACGCGGTCGACCTTTCGGCAACTGTGGCGTGAAGCGTAGCCCGCGAAGAGGCCACGATATCGGGTTCTTTCGACGGCGACGGGTTCTTTCTACTTCCGCCGCAAACACCTTTCCATATTTTCCCATCCGACGCGCTACCGACGGCGATCGCTTTCTGTTTTTTCGCTTCGGCATTACGAACGCGGGAATCGGTTCATCGCTCATTGGGCGCTCCAGTTAGCAATGTTTCGCGATTTCTTCTTCATTTTGCGTGCCAGCATCCCCACACTACTCACAGGTCAATGCGCGCCGCAAATTGATAGTCTTCGCCGGCAGCCACGCCCTTGCTTCTTCGTTTCCTTTGTTGAACAACACGATTCAAAATGCCAATGCGAAAATTGCTCTGGTCAATTTTTCAACAGCATTTTCAAGAGTGTCATTTGTACTCAAGTTTGCTTCGCGAGGCGCTGCATTCCTGTTGAGATAGGTGTGGCAGTGCCTCACGAAAGCTGTTTAATCCGCCTGCTTGCGCAAAAATGCCGGAATGTCGTACTTCTCCATCCCCGCTGACGACAGCGCGGCGACCTGCGCTTGCCGCTCTGCGCGCCCGGTGCGGAACACTGCCGGCGTATCCAGTGCGCCGTAGTCCACCCCCGATTGCGGGGCGGCTTCGGTCATCACCATCGCGACATTGTCGGTGCCGGTGCGCAGCATCGGTGCCTGAACCAGTTGTGGTTTGGGTGCGCGCTGGGCATTGGCGCGGCCGAGGCCGGTGGCCACTACGGTGACGCGCAGCTTGTCGCCCATCGACTCGTCGTACACCACGCCGCAAATGATGTGGGCATCGGCATCGGCGAAGTGTTTGATGGTCTCCATCACCTCACGGTATTCCTTGAGTTTGACGGAGCGGCTGGCGGTGACGTTGACCAGCACGCCGCGCGCGCCGGTCAGATCAACCCCTTCGAGCAGCGGGCTGGCGACAGCCTGCTCGGCGGCGATGCGTGCGCGGTCCATGCCCTCGGCGTAGGCCGAGCCCATCATCGCCATGCCCATTTCGGACATCACCGTGCGTACATCCTGGAAGTCAACGTTGACCAGACCCGGCTGATTGATGATTTCGGAGATGCCGGCCACGGCGTTATGCAACACGTCGTCCGCCGCCTTGAAGGCTTGATCCATCTCGACATCTTCACCGAGCACATCCATCAACTTTTCGTTGAGGATGACGATGAGGGAGTCAACGTGCTCGCTCAGTTCCTGAATGCCGGCTTCGGCTGCACGCATGCGCCGTCCGCCTTCAAACACGAAGGGCTTGGTCACCACACCCACAGTGAGGATGCCCATTTCCTTCGCCACCTCCGCGACGATGGGTGCTGCGCCCGTGCCGGTGCCGCCGCCCATGCCGGCGGTGATGAACACCATGTGTGCACCTTGCAGAGCTTCTTGAATACGCTCCCGCTCGGCAACTGCCGCTGCCTTGCCTTTCTCCGGGTCGGCACCTGCACCGAGGCCGCTGGCACCCAATTGAATCTGGATGCCGGCATTGGTGCGTGTCAACACTTGCGCATCGGTGTTGGCGGCGATGAATTCAACGCCGTGCACTTCGCGCGAGATCATGTGGGCGATGGCATTGCCGCCCGCGCCGCCGACGCCCACCACTTTGATGATGGTGCCACTGGTTTCCACTTCCTGGATTTCGAAAGCCATGTTTATCTCCTTGAATTGCCAATCTTTGATACACCAAAAAAGAAATCAGGATCCACAGATCAGGATTCAGATGTTGGAATGTGCTGCCTGTACTCCGCGCTAATTCCTAATCCCTGGTCCCTGGTTTCGCCATTACTGCAAACCTCACTGCACACTTCACTTCCAAAGCCCCGCTCTTGCACTACCTTTAAAAATTTCCTGCAAACCATGTTTTCATGCGCTGCGTGACAGTCAATAAACGGCCCGTCTTTTCCAGCATGCGGCTATTGCGCTGGCGTTGTGCGAGACCTTCAAACAACAGGCCCACCGCCGTCGCATGACGCGGACTCTTGACCACTTCTTCGAGCCCACCCTGATAACGTGGCACGCCGATGCGCACCGGCATAGAGAAAACGTCTTCGGCCAGTTGCGACAGGCCAGGCAACTGTGATGAGCCGCCGGTGAGCACGATGCCGGACGAGAGCAACTCTTCGTAACCCGAATCACGCAGGCTTTGCTGCACCAGAGAAAACAACTCTTCGACGCGCGGCTCGATGACTGCGGCGAGCGCCTGGCGGCTCATGGTGTTTGAGCCACGGTCGCCAATGCCCGGCACTTCGATCATGTCGTCGGTGCCTGCCAAGCGCTGCATCGCCACGCCGAAACGCAGCTTGATGTCTTCCGCATCCTGGGTCGGCGTGCGCAGCGCCATCGCGATGTCATTGGTGATCTGGCTGCCGGCGATCGGGATCACCGCCGTATGGCGGATCGCGCCGCCGGTGAACACCGCCACATCAGTCGTGCCGCCGCCGATATCGACCAGCGCCACGCCGAGTTCGCGCTCATCTTCTGTCAGCACGGCGAGGCTGGAGGCGAGTGGCTGCAGAATCAAGTCCGCCACCTCAAGGCCGCAGCGGCGCACGCACTTGACGATGTTCTGCGCCGCGCTCACCGCACCGGTAACGATATGCACCTTCACTTCGAGACGCACGCCACTCATGCCGAGCGGTTCGCGCACATCCTCTTGCCCGTCGATGATGAATTCCTGCGTCAGCACGTGCAGAATTTGATGATCGGTCGGGATGTTGACGGCGCGTGCGGTCTCAAGCACGCGCGCGATGTCGGCTTGCGTGACTTCCTTGTCCTTGATCGCGACCATGCCGTGCGAGTTGAAGCTCTTGATGTGGCTGCCGGCGATGCCGGTGTAGGCAGTAGTGATCTTGCAGCCGGCCATCAGTTCGGCTTCTTCGAGCGAGCGCTGAATTGACTCAACCGTCTTTTCGATGTTGACTACCACGCCTTTGCGCAGACCAATCGAGTCGCAACTGCCGGTGCCGATGATGGCGATGCCGCCGTCGGGCAACACTTCGGACACCACTGTGGCAATCTTGGTGGTGCCGATGTCGAGAGCGACGATGAGGTCTTTGTGATCACGGGTCATGGCGTTTTGGGCCTCAGGTTCTGGGACGTGCGGGCTTCTTGGAGGCGGGCTTCCTGACCGGCTTGGGTGCGCCTGCCTTTGTGGCAGACGGCTTGTTGATTGACGCGCG
Organism: Burkholderiales bacterium; assembly: GCA_031387185.1. Classification (GTDB taxonomy): domain Bacteria; phylum Pseudomonadota; class Gammaproteobacteria; order Burkholderiales; family JAEUOS01; genus CANJDH01. The sequence goes on along the minus strand of JANNCZ010000510.1, from coordinate 16,743 downwards.
CGTGGCTTGAAAACCGGGAATGCGCGCAGCGAAACCATTGGGATAGCGCAGGTCAACCGCTTCGATGCGCGAACCGATGCGTCCAAGTGTGGTGGCGTAGTGCGCCACGAAGCGCTCCAGCCGTGCCAGCACCGGCGCGCGCTGCTGCTCGCGCCCGAGGTCGAGCAGCAAGCCATCGTGAGAGCGCATTGCGGAGGCGGACACCGCACCGCTGGATGCGTTGGTTGTTGAATCGGGAGACGCTGAGCCGGGGGCAGCCACCGCACGGCGGCCAAGCCGGATTGTCCATGCCTGACGCGGCGACAGCGAGACCACTGCCGGTGTCTGTCCAATAACGGCAAGACGCTGCGCGAACTCGGCGTAACGCTGTGCGACTTCCTTTTCGCTGCCTTCCGGCCCGAGCAACAAGGGCAGTGTGGCGCCGGTGATTTTTTCGCCTTGCGCATGGAACGCTTCACCCATCACGCTCACAAAGCGATTGCCTTCTTCATCGTTCCAGCGCGCCAGCGCGCGGTGCTCTTCAATCGACACCACCAGACGGTCCGGCCACTGGCGGCGCACGGTCGCGCGGCGCACCCACGGCAGCGCCTCGAAGGCGGCGCGGGTGACTTCCAGATCGTTGGTAAAGAAGGTACCGGTGATGCGCGGCACGCAAAATTGCGCCACTTGCGCGGCTTGCACGTGATCGAGTGCGGCACCGGCGGCTCCTGGGGCACCTGGGGCACCTACGGCTACTACGGCAACTACGGAAACTACGGCACCCGCACCGCGACTCGACGGTGCCGCGACACCTTGCACACTGATGGCGCGAATCGCAAACACCGGCTGATTCGCGGCCCAACGCAGCGCCACAAAACTCGCATAGACGAGCGCCACCATCACGATCAAGCGCGTGAGGCGATTGAGGGTCAGCACGTCATGCCACATGATTACGCGCGTGCCTCCAGGGTTTGTTCAAGAATGCGCAGGCACAGTTCTTCGTACGAAATGCCGGCCGCCTTCGCCGCCATCGGCACCAGGCTGTGTCCCGTCATGCCCGGTGAAGTGTTGACTTCGAGCAGCCAAGGGTTGCCCTTTTTATCCATCATGAAATCCACGCGCCCCCAACCCGAACAACCCACTAGCTTAAAAGCCTTGTGTACCAAGGCTTTCAAGGCTTCTTCCGGTTCTGCAGGCAGACCGCAGGGACAAATGTATTTGGTATCGTCGGTGAAATATTTGTTCTGATAGTCGTAGTTGCCGGACGGCGCTTCGATACGAATCAGCGGCAGCACCGTATCGCCCAGCACGGCAGCGGTGTATTCCGGGCCGTCAATAAATTGTTCGGCGAGAGCAATGTCGTTGTACTGCTTCGCAGCCAGTTCATATGCGGCGGGCAGACGCGCTACGTTGGTCACTCTGGTCAAGCCCAGGGTCGAGCCTTCGTTCGCAGGCTTGACGATCAGCGGCAAGCCGAGATCGCGTGCGACGTCGTTGCTGTCTTCATCACCCTGCAGGATGCGATAGCGCGGCGTTGGCAGGTCATTGGCGAGCCAGATCATCTTGGTGCGCCACTTGTCCATGCCAATGGCCGACCCCATCACGCCGCTGCCGGTGTAGGGAATGCCGAGCACATCGAGCGCGCCCTGAAGCGTGCCGTCTTCACCGCCGCGTCCGTGCAAGGCGATGAAGCAGCGCGCGTAGCCTTCACGTTTGAGATCGGCGAGATCGCGCACTGACGGATCGAATCCGTGGGCATCGACCCCTTTGGACAACAAGGCTTTGAGCACGCCGGTGCCGCTCATGATCGAAATCTCGCGCTCGTTCGACGTGCCGCCGAACAACACCGCCACTTTGCCGAGCCGCGCCAGCGCCGCAGCATCACGGGCCGCGCCGCCGCTCTTGGCGCCGGCTACCGCACTGCCACTTTGGCCACCACCATGGCCGGCCTTGTGGCTGCCATGCTTTTTGTCGTGTGCTGCGGCTTTGCTCATGCAGCTTCTCCGTCGCGTGTGGCGCCGGGCTTGCGCTCGCCGATGATGCGCACTTCGCGCTCCAGCCGCACCTGACATTCACGCTCGACAATGGCCGCCACTTCGCCAATCAGTTCTTCAATGTCTGCAGCGCTTGCTGCCTCGTGCGGATTGACGATGAAGTTGGCGTGCTTGGTGGACACCTCGGCACCACCAATGCACTTGCCCTTGAGGCCACACGACTCGATCAGGCGCGCGGCGTAGTCGCCAGGCGGGTTGCGGAACACCGAACCTGCGTTGGGCAGATTGAGTGGCTGCGTCGCAGCGCGGCGTTCCAGCCACACCTTCATATTGGCGCGCGCACCGGCCACGTCACCGCGTGCAAACACAAACTCTGCCGCCACAAACCATTCATCGCTGCCGAGGCGATGCCCTTCATCGCGCAACAAGCAGTGCCGGTAGCCCACATCGAACTCGGCGTGCGCACGCACGCGGCGAATGCCATCGCGTGCAATGGTGTGTACACGCGCGACAAACTCCCAGGTCTCGGCGCCATAGCAACCCGCGTTCATTGCGAGCGCGCCGCCAACCGTGCCGGGAATGCCGGCCAGCCATTCGGCACCCGCGAAACCTTCGGCAGTGGCAAAGCGCGCGAGCTTCGGCGAAGCCGCGCCGGCTTCAGCGTAGAGCGTACCGTCAGCCTGCACCCGAAGCGCATCGATTGCCCCCTGCACCAGAATCACGGTGCCATCGAGACCGCCGTCGCGCACGAGGGTATTGCTGCCGAGGCCGATGAAGTGAATCTCTTCCTCAGGCGGCAGGGTACGCATGAAGGCCGCAAGATCATCAATATCTGCTGGCGCATACGCTTGCCGCGCGACACCTCCGGCGCGCCAACTCACATGCTCACGCATCGGCACGGCATGGCGCAACGTGCCACGCAAACCCTGCTGCGGTGCGGTGAGATGAGATAGATCAGCCATGTTCATCGTATGCTTATGCGCCGGGTATGCATCACGCCGCTACGCGGCCAGCTCACGCGGCACCGCACCAATCGAGCCCGCACCCATGGTGATGACAACATCGCCCGCGCACACGATCTGGCGCACCGCCGCAGCCATGGTGCTGATGTCTTCGACAAACACCGGTTCGATCTTGCCGGCCACGCGCAGCGCGCGCATCAGCGCGCGGCCATCGGCGGCGACGATGGGTGCTTCGCCGGCCGCGTACACGTCGGCCAGTACGACCGCATCAGCGGTCGACAGCACTCTGACGAAATCTTCAAAGCAGTCGCGCGTGCGCGTGTAGCGGTGCGGCTGGAACGCCAGCATCAAGCGCCGCCCAGGATAGGCGCCGCGTGCGGCAGCGATGACAGCGGCCATCTCGGCCGGGTGATGGCCATAGTCGTCGATCAGGGTGAAGGTGTTTGCGCCGCTAGCGCCACCGGTGTTGGCCTCCAGCTTTACTTCACCGTAGTGCTGAAAGCGGCGGCCCACGCCCTTGAACTCAGCCAAGGCTTTTTGTATCGCCACGTCGCTCACACCGAGTTCGGTGGCGACTGCAATCGCCGCGAGCGCGTTCAACACATTGTGTTGACCGGCCAGATTGAGCGTCACCGCGAACGGGCTTGCGCCTTCACGGTGCACGTTGAACTGCATGGCGCCGTTGTCGGCAACGATATTGCTGGCGCGCACTTGCGCATCGGCCCCGGTGCCGTAGCTCACCACCGGCTTGGACAACAGTGGCATGATCGAGCGCACATGCGCATCATCGGTACACAGCACTGCAGTGCCGTAGAACGGCAAGCGCTGCGTGAACTCGATGAAGGCGGCCTTCAAGCGTGCGAAATCATGGCCATACGTCTCCATGTGATCCGCGTCGATGTTGGTGATGACGGCAATCACCGGCTGCAAATTGAGGAATGATGCATCGGACTCATCGGCTTCGACGACGATAAATTCGCCGGAGCCGAGCTTAGCGTTTGCGCCTGCGCTGGTAAGACGCCCGCCGATCACAAAGGTGGGGTCCAGCCCGCCCTCGGCCAGCACACTGGCGATCAGGCTGGTCGTGGTGGTCTTGCCGTGCGTGCCGGCCACGGCCACGCCTTGCTTCAAGCGCATCAATTCGGCCAGCATCAGCGCGCGCGGCACGACGGGAATGCGCGCGGCACGCGCGGCCTGCACTTCGGGGTTGTTGCTGGCCACGGCGGTGGACACCACGACAGCATCGGCACCGCGCGCATGTTCAGCGGCATGGCCCTGAAACACGCTCGCACCAAGGCTTTCCAGCCTTTGCGCAGCGGCGTTCTTGGTCAAGTCGGAGCCGCTGATCTGGTAGCCAAGGTTGAGCAGCACCTCGGCAATGCCGGACATGCCGGAGCCGCCAATGCCGACAAAATGGATGTGTTTGACTTTGTGTTTCATCGCTTCAATTCTTTTTTGTTCCGGCCGGTGCGATACACGCGGCCGCCACATCCGCGGTGGCATCCGGTTTGGCGAAGGTGCGCGCTGCATTGGCAATGGCCAAGCAACGCTCGCGCGTGAGGCCGCGCAGTTGCGCCGCGAGAGATTCAGGCGTCAGCGCCGCCTGCTGCACCAGCAGCGCGGCATTTTTGTCTGCGAGAAAGCGTGCATTCGCGGTTTGATGATCGTCCACTGCAAACGGGAACGGCACGAACAGCGCCGCCACGCCTGCGCACGCGACCTCGGCAACTGTCATCGCTCCCGCGCGGCAGATGACGAGATCAGCGTCGGCGTAGGCCCGCGCCATGTCATCAATGAACGCAAACGTCGCTGCGCTCACGCCCGCTGCGGCGTAGGCTGCGCGCAGGGCATCGATGTGTTTGGCGCCGGATTGATGCGTCACCTGGGGCCGCTCAGCCGCAGGCAACAGGGCCAGCGCCCGGGGCAGCACTTCATTGAGCGCGAGCGCACCGAGGCTGCCTCCAATCACCAGCACACGCAGCGCGCCGCTGCGCGCGCCATAACGCCCAGCTGGTATCGGCAACGCGACAATTTCCTTGCGCACCGGATTGCCACACCAGGTGGCGCGCGGCAACACCCCGGGGAACGCCGTCAATACGCTGTCCGCCACTTTGGCGAGCACTTTGTTGGCCAGACCGGCAATCGCGTTCTGCTCGTGCAGCACCAAGCGTTTGCCAAGCAACGCCGCCATCATGCCGCCAGGAAAACTGATGTAGCCGCCAAAGCCGATCACCGCGCGCGGCTTGACACGCAGCAAAATGCCAAGCGCCTGCGCAAACGCCACCAGCAAATTAAACGGCAGCAGCAGCTTGGGCAGCAATCCTTTGCCGCGCACGCCACCGAACGACACCCACGCCATCTCGAAGCCGTGCTTGGGGACGAGCGCCGCCTCCATGCCGCTGCGATTGCCGATCCAGATCACGCGATAGCCCGCTTCGCTCAATCGATGCGCAACCGCCAGCGCCGGAAACACATGGCCTCCGGTGCCGCCCGCCATTACCACGATGACCGGTGCAATGACCAGGGTGTGGGGATTGAGCGACAGCTCGATTTGCGTGTTGCCTTCGTTCACGCTGTCAGCTCCCGCATCGAGATCGTGCGCATCATGATTTGAGCCCGCGCATGAGACGCCGGTTTTCATAGTCGACCCGTACCAGCACGGCGAGCGCAATGCAGTTGACGAGAATGCCGCTGCCGCCAAAGCTCATCAATGGCAGCGTCAAGCCTTTGGTGGGTAACAGACCCATGTTCACGCCCATGTTGATCAGCGTCTGCACACCGATCCACAGCGCCACGCCCTGCGCGACCAGCGCAGCGAAGGTGCGTTCGAGCGCCAGCGCCTGACGGCCAATCTCGATGGCGCGGCGTGTCAACCAGAAGAACATCAGGATGATGGTGATGATGCCCACGAAGCCCAACTCCTCCGCGATCACAGCGAGCAGAAAGTCGGTATGCGCTTCGGGCAGGTAAAACAGTTTCTCCAGACTGTTGCCAAGCCCGACTCCGAACCACTCACCGCGCCCAAACGCAATCAACGCGTGTGAGAGCTGATAGCCCTTGCCGAATGCGTCGCTCCACGGATCCATGAAACCGATGATGCGTTGGCGGCGATACTCGGAGAACATGATGAGCAGCGCAAACGCGGCGAGCAGGAAGACGATCAGCCCGAAAAACAGCCGTGCATTCATACCGCCGAGAAACAGCACGCCCACCGCCACTGCCACGATCACCGCGAACGCGCCCATGTCGGGCTGGCGCAGCAGCAACCAGCCAGTGAACACCATCGCAATCGCCATCGGCATGAAACCCTGCTTGAATGAATGCATCACTGCGGCCTTGCGCACGGTGTAGTCAGCCGCATAGAGAATCGCAAACAACTTCATCAACTCGGATGGCTGCAAAGTGGTGAAGCCGAGAGAAATCCAGCGTTGCGCACCATTGACGCTGCGGCCCACGCCGGGGATCAGCACCAGCACCAGCAAGGCAACTCCGAACAAAAATAGCGGCAGGGCAAAGCGCTGCCACACCGCTATCGGCACTTGAAACGCGATCCAAGCGGCGATCAAACCGACACCGAGTGAGACCGCATGCCGCAGCAAAAAATAGTTGGCGCGATAGCCGGTGAACTTGGAGCCTTCGGCAAACGCAATCGAGGCCGAATACACCATCACCAGGCCGATCAGCAGCAACAAGGCTGCGACCCACAAGAGAGCTTCGTCGAATTCTGAAAAGCGCGACGACGTACGTGCGCCCGCCGTGCCACTGCCAAAGCCACCGTGGCTCAGCAGCCCCGCACCAAATTTCTGCACAGTGGCGGTGGCGCTAGGCATGTGCGCCTCCAGGTTGCGGGGCCGTTGTTGCGTCCATTGTGGCGTTCGCCGGGGCGTTCGTTGCCGCACCGGCATGTTCCACATCGCGGCCAAGATCGCGCACCGCTTGCACAAACACCTCGGCACGGTGGCCGTAGTTGCGGAACATGTCGAAGCTCGCGCACGCGGGCGAGAGCAGCACGATGTCGCCGGCTTGTGCGTGGCGCGCCGCCCCTTGCACCGCTTCTTCAAGGCTTGCGCAGTCATGCAATGCAACACCGGTAGCGTCGATTGCCTGACGCAGTGCCGGCGCGTCGCGCCCAATCAGCATCACGGCACGGCACGAAGCGCGCACGGCGCGTGCGAGCGCGCTGAAGTCCTGCCCTTTGCCTTCACCGCCAGCGATCAGTACGATGCGGTTGTCCGCGCGCAACTCTGCTGCCAGCCCTTCGATTGCAGCAAGCGTTGCGCCGACGTTGGTGCCCTTGCTGTCGTCAATGTACTGCACCCACTTGACGGTTGCGACCGGCTGCACGCGATGCGGCTCACCAGCGTAGTCACGCAGTGCGCGCAGCATCGGCGCGAGCGGCATGCCAATGGCACGGTTGAGCGCAAGCGCCGCGAGTGCGTTGGTGGCGTTGTGACGGCCCTTGATCTTGAGCACCTCAAGCGGCATCAGGCGGTTGGGTGCCGCGTCATTCACGCCGCCACCGCTGCCCGCGCCCGCACCGGCCGGCGCGCCTTCGGCCAGCCAAGTGAGGCCGTCGTTGCGCGACTCACGCACGAGACCATATTCAGCAGGTGCATGCGGTGCGCTGATGCCAAAGGTAATCACCACTGGCGGCACATCGCGCTTCTTTTTCGCATCAAACGCGCGGCGCATTGCCATGCTCGCCGCGTCATCACGATTCAAAATCTGAATGCCACCATTCATGAAGATGCGCGCCTTGGCGCGTGCGTAGTCCATCATCGAGCCATGCCGGTCGAGATGGTCTTCCGACAGATTGAGCATCACGGCAGCGGATGGCGTCAAGCTGTGCGTGGTTTCCAACTGGTAGCTCGACAGCTCCAGCACCCACACTTCGGGCAACAGCGACGGCGGGCGCGGCGGCAATTGCTCGGCGCTTTGTTCAAACAGGGTCGCGCCGGGCTTTGCATCGCGCCACGCATCGAGCACTGCCGGGCCGATGTTGCCGGCGGCGACCGCGCGCTTGCCTGCCTTGCGCGCGAGCAAGGCCGCGAGTGAAGTGACCGTGGTCTTGCCATTGGTGCCGGTGACGGCGAGAATTTTCGGACTATAGCCGGTAAGCGCGTATTCATGCGCCAGCGCGAGGGCGAAGAGTTCGACATCGCCCATGAAGGGCACCCCGCGCGCGATCGCTGCCAGCACCAGCGGATCGGCCAGCGGCCCTGACACGGCGACGCCCGGCGACACCGCCAGCACATCGATGCCTTCGAAGAGTGGCTCCTGGAGCGGCCCGCAGGCCACTTCTACGCCAGGAATGGCTTCCACCAAGGCTTGCAGGCCGGGTGGCTCGGCGCGCGTGTCAGCCACGCGCAGCCGCGCGCCGTGCGTCGCGAGATGGCGCGCCATCGACAGGCCGGTTTCACCCAGGCCGAGCACGAGAACAAGTTTGCCGTTGAAGTCCATGTTGGCGTCCTTGAAGGATTGATCCGGATTCAACGCAGCTTCAATGTAGACAGACCAATCAGCACCAGAAACATGGTGATGATCCAGAAGCGCACCACGACTTGCGTTTCCTTCCAGCCTTTTTGTTCGAAGTGGTGATGCAGAGGTGCCATCAGCAAAATGCGCCGGCCTTCGCCGAAGCGGCGCCTGGTGTATTTGAAATACAGCACCTGCAGAGCCACCGACAGGGTCTCGACCACGAATACGCCGCCCATGATGGCGAGCACAATCTCCTGGCGGACGATCACCGCGACGACACCGAGTGCGCCGCCGAGTGCGAGCGCACCGACGTCACCCATGAACACCTGCGCGGGGTAGGCGTTGAACCACAGAAAGCCCAGGCCGGCACCAGCCAGCGCCCCGCAGAACACGATCAGTTCGCCCGCGCCGGGGATGTGCGGAATCAACAAATACTTCGCATACACCGCATTGCCCGTCACATACGCAAACAGCCCGAGCGCGGTGCCGACCATGACGGCCGGCATGATGGCGAGACCATCGAGACCATCAGTAAGATTGACCGCATTGGAGGTGCCGACAATCACAAAGTAGCTCAGTGTGATGAAACCGAACACGCCAAGAGGGTAGGAAATCTCCTTGAAGAAAGGCACGATCAAGTTGGCTTTTTGCGGCAATTCCATGGTGAAACCGCTGGCGATCCACTTCATGACGAGTTCGATGATCTTGTCGGTGTTGGGTGCCGACACGGCGAAGGCGAGATAGACCGCGGCGATGATGCCGACCAGGCTTTGCCAGAAATATTTTTCGCGCGCCGACAGGCCTTTGGGGTTCTTGTGCACCACCTTGCGCCAGTCATCGACCCAGCCGATGGCACCGAAGCCGAGCGTCACCACCAGCACGATCCAGACAAAGCGGTTGGTGAGATCTGCCCACAGCAGGGTTGCAATGCCGATGGCGATCAGGATCAGCGCGCCGCCCATGGTCGGCGTGCCGGCCTTGATGAGATGGGTCTGCGGACCGTCGTCGCGCACCGACTGGCCGATTTTGTATGCTGTCAGTTTGCGGATCACCATTGGCCCGGCGATCAGCGCGATGGCGAGCGCAGTGAGCGTCGCCATCACCGCGCGCAAGGTGATGTATGAAAACACGTTGAAGGCACGAATATCCTTCGCCAACCACTGAGTCAATTCAAGCAGCATTAGTGGGCACCTCCCACAACATCGCCAGTGAGCGCGGCAACGACACGCTCCATGCGCGCCGAGCGAGACCCTTTTACGAGCAGCGTCGCGCCCGCTACGGCAAACTCGCCAGCTTTCGCCTTGATCGCATCGATATCATCAAAGCGCAAGCCCTGCGCGCCAAAGCCTGCGATGGCCGGCGCGGTCTCGGGACCAAAGCCGAGCAACACATCGATGCCGCGTTCCTTCGCATAGGCACCGACTTCGTGATGAAACTGCGGGCCCTTGTCACCCACCTCGGCCATGCGCCCGAGCACCAGCATGCGCCGCCCGGCAACATTGGCGAGCACGTCAATCGCAGCGCGCACCGAGTCGGGGTTGGCGTTATAGCTGTCGTCGATCACTATCGCACCGCTGGCCGCAACCTTTTTTTGCAAACGCCCGTTGTAAGGCACGAAGGCGTTGAGGCCCGCTGCAATCGCCTGGATGCGCACGCCCGCCGCGACCGCGCAGGCGGCAGCGGCGCAGGCGTTGAGCACGTTGTGCGCGCCGGGGATGCGCAGCGTCACCTCAGCGTTGCCCACCGGTGTCATCAATTCGATGTCGCTGCCATACAGCGCGAGATCATAGTTGGCCGATACATCGGCGGAAATGCGCACGCCGAAATCGACAATCTTGCGTTCAGGGCTTGTCGCTCGCGCGAGCTTGCGCCAGAAGCCGGCAAACTCGTCATCGGCGTTGATCACCGCGCTGCCGCCGGTGGACAGATGATTGAATACCGAGCCGTTCTCTGCGGCGACATCGGCCACGGACTTCATGAATTCCTGGTGCTCGCGCTGCGCGTTGTTGACCAGCGCCACCGTGGGGCGCGTGATGGCAGCGAGTTGGGCGATCTCACCGGGGTGATTCATGCCGAGCTCGACCACGCCGATGCGGTGCTGCGTGCGCAGGCGCAACAGCGTGAGCGGCACGCCGATGGCGTTGTTGAGATTGCCCTCGGTGGCAAACGCTGTGCTACCTGCGGCGCCTGCGGCGTCGCCCGCCAAGGTTACGTGCGCGGTGAGAATGCTGGCAATCATTTGCTTGACCGTGGTTTTGCCGTTGCTGCCGGTCACCGCAATCAGCGGCAGGGTGAAGCGGGCACGCCAGTGTTGCGCGAGTTGACCGAGAGCTGCCCTGGTATCGGGCACGAGGATTTGCGCCGCGAGGCCCAGATCGCGCGACACGATCACGCCGGCTGCGCCTTGCTCCAGCACTGCACGCGCGAAGTCATGACCATCGAAGCGCTCACCCGTCAGCGCGACGAACAGGTCACCGGCTTGAATCGCGCGGCTGTCGGTGGTGACACGATCGAAGCCGATGCCTTCGCGCTCGCCTCCTCTGGCAGGCGGTGTCACGCCCAATAGGGCGGCGGCTTCACTCAAGTTCATCATCGCGGTCGCGCTCATACGGTGTTCCCGGCGCGATTGTCGAGCGCACGTCTGACCACATCATGGTCAGAAAAGGGCAATTTGCGGCCGGCCACTTCCTGGGTCGCTTCATGGCCCTTGCCGGCCACCAGAATCACGTCGTGTACGCCTGCGCCCTGCACTGCGCGTGTGATGGCCTGCAGACGGTCGGCCACAACAAGGTGGGGCTTGGCCATGCCACGCGCGATGGCGGCGATGATGGTCTCCGGCGCTTCGCTGCGCGGGTTGTCGCTGGTGAGCATCACGGCGTCGGCGAGGCGCGCGGCCACTTCGCCCATCAAGGGGCGCTTGCCGGCGTCACGATCACCGCCGCAGCCAAACACCACACGCAGCGCACCGGCGCGTGCCTGCGCGAGCGGACGCAAACTGGCCAGCGCTTTCTCCAGTGCATCGGGGGTGTGGGCGTAATCGATCACCACCAGCGGCGCGTTGGTGCCGCCGAGGGCATTCATGCGGCCCGGCACCGCTTCAATTTTTTCCAGCGCGCGCACTGCCCTGTCGAACGGCACCCCTGCGGCGATCAAAGCGCCGAGTACTGCGAGCAGGTTGCTGACATTGAACGTGCCCCACACCGGCGCGTTGACTGCGGCGCTGCCCAGTCGCTGCTCACTTTGAAGCGCACACCGTGCGCATCAAAACGCAGATCACTCGCCGTGAGGCGCCCTTCGTCTTCGACAAACTCGGCCACCGGCGACATCCCGTCGATGCAGTAGGCAATGCGGTCGATGCGGTCGGCCACCTTGGCCATCAGGCGCACGCCCATTGGGTCGTCGAGGTTGATGACGGCGTGCCTGAGCCCTTCGGTCATGAACAATTTGGTTTTGGCGGCTTCGTAGGCCGCCATCGAGCCGTGATAGTCGAGATGATCGCGGGTGAAGTTGGTGAACACGGCACAGTCAAAGGCAACGCCGTTGACGCGCGCCTGATCGAGGCCGATGGAGGACACTTCCATTGCGCACGCGGCCGCGCCAGCTTCGCGCATGGCTTTGAGCGTACGCTGCAAAACGATAGCGTCGGGCGTCGTGTTGCTCGCACCTGCGCTGGCGTTGCCATTGAGCACTGCATTGCCTGCCTCGTGCGGTCCTGTTTGCTCACGCAGGCCATACACGCGCGCACCGAGCGTGCCGATCACCCCGCAAGGTTTGCCGCACAACTGCAGCGCCTGGGCAATCCATTGACTCACCGAGGTCTTGCCATTGGTGCCGGTCACGCCAGCCATGAACAACTGCTCAGACGGAAAACCATATACCTCGCTGGAAATAGCTCCCACCAAGGGTTTCAGGCCATCGACCGCCACCTGCGGGAGGTGCCATGCCGCATTCCACGCAAATCCGTCGCGCTCCCACAGCACTGCAGCAGCACCACGCGCAATCGCGTCGCCGATAAAGTCGCGGCCATCAATACGGCTGCCATCACTGCGCGGGTGGCCGGGATAGGCGGCGAACAGATCCCCGGCCCGCACCGCGCGGCTGTCGGCAGTGAGTTCGCGCACGTTGACATGGCTCAGCATGGCGAGGATCTCATGTGCTTTCACGCGTCTCCTGGCCCTCTGCGGGCAGCGCGATCGGCTTCATCGGCGCATCGGGTGCGACGCCCAGTTGCCGCAATGTGCCGCCCACCACCTGGCTGAACACCGGTGCCGCCACTTCGCCGCCAAAGTATTTGCCGTTGGACGGCTCGTCCAGCATCACCGCAACGATGATGCGCGGGTCCGACACCGGTGCAAAGCCGACAAAGGACGCACGGTATTTGTTGTCGGCATAGCCGCCGTTCTCTTGCTTGTGCGCCGTCCCGGTCTTGCCCGCGACGCGATAGCCCATCACCTGCGCACGTGGTGCGGTGCCGAGCGGGCCAGCCGCCATCTCCAGCATCATGCGCACCGCGCGTGCGGTCTCGCTGCTGATCACCGGCGTGCCGAGCGCTGGGCCGCCGGTCTTGATGAAGCTTACTGGCGCGATGTCGCCGTCGCGCGCAAACACGGTGTAGGCGCGCGCCAGTTGCAGCAGCGAGGCCGACAGGCCATAGCCATACGACATCGTCACCTGTTCAATCGGCCGCCAGGTTTTGGCAAGGCGCAATTTGCCCGCCACCGCGCCAGGGAATTGCACTTGTGGCTGCACGCCGAAGCCGGCCTTGTTGAACAAATCCCACATGTCTTCGCGTTCCATCTGCATTGCGAGCTTTGCGGTGCCGACGTTGCTCGACTTTTGCAGCACCTCGGTCACTGTCAGCGCGCCGTGCGGATGCGCGTCGGTGATGGTCGACGAGCCAATGGTGAAGCGGCCAGGCGCAGTCTGGATAACGGTATCGGGCCGCACCTTGGCGAGGTCGAGCGCGAGCGCAATGGTGAAAGGCTTGATGGTCGAACCCGGTTCAAACGTGTCCGTCAATACGCGATTGCGCAACTGCGCGCCCGTGAGTGCCGCGCGGTTGTTCGGGTTGAAGGCCGGCATGTTGGCAAGGGCCAGCACTTCACCGCTGCGCGCGTCGAGCACGATGATGCCGCCTGCCTTGGCTTTGTGCGTTTCGACCGCCAGTTTCAACTGGCTGAAGGCGAGGTATTGAATCTTGCTGTCGATGGACAGTGTGAGGTCGCGGCCTTCGCGCGGCGCGGTGACGCTGGCGACATCTTCGACAATATTGCCGCGCCGGTCTTTGATGACGCGGCGGCTGCCGGCCTTTCCCGACAGCGTGGCCTGGTGCGCTAGTTCGATGCCCTCTTGCCCCGCCTCATCCACACCGGTGAAGCCAAGCACATGCGCTGCGACTTCACCCGCCGGGTAATAACGCCGGTATTCGCGCTGCTGGTGAATGCCGGAAATGTTGAGCAGGGTCACACGCTCGGCTTGCTGCGGCGGCAATTGGCGCTTGAGGTAAACGAATTCGCGGTTGTCGTCAGCAAGCTTGTTGTCGAGTTCTTCGAGCGGCAGTTGCAGCACGGCAGCGAGCTCACGCACTTGATCGCGCGTCGCCTTCACATCTTCGGGGATCGCCCACACCGAGCGCACTGGTGTCGAGGCGGCGAGAATCTCACCATGCCGGTCAGTGATATTGCCGCGATTGGCGCTGATCTCGATCACGCGGCTGTAACGGCTCTCGCCCTTCTGCTGCAAAAAGTCGTTGTGCCACCCCTGCAAAAACAGCGCGCGCGCGATCAGCGCCATGAAACCGGCGAACAACAGGCCAAGCATCATGCGCGAGCGCCACAGCGGCAGGCGCAGTTGCAGTACCGGATTGGCGGGGTTCATTGCGCGGCCCCGGCGGCAGGCAAGGGTGATGCTGCGGGCACGGCATTCGTCGGTGGGTTCACAAACTGCGTGCGCGCTGCATCCGGCGTGCGCATGCCCAATTGCTTGCTGGCAATGCTCTCGACAAGCGCATGCTTGGCCCAAGTCGATTGCTCCAATTGCAACTGCCCCCACTCGACTTCGATGCGTTTTTGTTCAGCTTGACCATTTTCTAGCGTGATGAACAGCTTGCGCGAACGGTGTGTCGAAGCGACCGTCGCGAGCGCACTCACCAGCAGCAGCGCGAGCAGGACGAAGTTGAGTTTGCTCATCGCGCTGCGTGCTCCGCAATGCGTTCAATCACACGCAAGGTGGCGCTGCGCGCACGCGGATTGCGCGCCACTTCATCCGCACCGGGGCGCTGCGCCTTGCCCACCAGGCGAAATTGCGGCTGCGGGAGTTGGTCGGCGCGCAGTGGCACGCGCTTGGGCGGCTGCGCTGGCTGCGCGCGCGCGCGCATCGCCTGCTTGACGATGCGGTCTTCGAGCGAGTGAAAACTGATCACTGCGAGACGTCCATGCACACGCAACCGGTCCATCGCCTGGTTCACCCCTGCTTGCAGTTCTTCAAGCTCCTGATTGACGTGAATCCGTAGAGCCTGAAAGGTGCGAGTGGCCGGATCCTGCCCCGGCTCTGGCCGCTGGCGGAGCGCGCGGTGGACGTCCGCAACGAGGGCGGCAAGCTGCCCAGTGGTGCGAAGGGGGTCTGCCGCGCGGCGAGCCACAATCGCTTGTGCAATCTGAAAAGCATGCCGTTCTTCCCCATAATTTTTCAGCGCCTCCCTTATTTGTTGCTCAGTTGCAAGCCCAAGCCACTCGGCTGCCGTGATCCCTTGCGTGGTGTCCATGCGCATGTCGAGCGGGCCGTCGCGGCGGAAAGAAAATCCGCGCTCGGCCACATCGATCTGCGGTGACGACACACCGACATCCATCAACACCCCATCGACTGCACCCACACCGCACTCATCCAGCACTTGATCGAGCGCGGCAAAACCTGCATGAATACATTCGAACAGCACACCGTCAATCGAATCACCCCACCCGGCCGCTGCACGCACAGCTTCAGGATCCTTGTCGAGCGCGATCAAGCGCGCGGTCGACACTCCATCCGCACCTCGCTGCGCTGCTTGTGCCGCCGCTTTTGTCTTTTGCTGCGCGTGCGCCAGACGCTGCGCAATCAGCCGGCTGTGTCCTCCACGTCCAAATGTGCAATCGACAATGATTCCGTCAGGCCTGAGATCAAGCGCATCAACGGCTTCGTGCAACAGAACCGTGATGTGTTGGGGAGCGTCATTCACGCCGGCCTAGAAGGAGTAATTCTGCAAAGCAGGCGGCAGGCCGGCCGCAATGGTGTCGGTCTCGTGCTGCTCGACGGTGGCGGCATTCCAGATTTCAAAATGGCTGCCCATGCCCATCATGGTCACGTCGCGGGTAAGCTTCACGCCATCACGCAGCTCGGGGCTGATCAGCACGCGACCGGCACCGTCCATCTCGACATCCATCGCGTTGCCGAGGTAAATGCGCTGCCAGCCTTTGGCCGAGAGCGGCCACGCAGCGATTTTTTCGCGATGCGCTTCCCACACCGGGCGCGGGAACAGCAGCAGGCAACCATCCGGGCTTTTGGTCAGCGTGAGACGGCCTTCGCACTGCAATTGCAATGCGTCACGATGCCGGGCAGGAATGGTCATCCTGCCCTTGGCGTCCAGACTTAAATTGGCCGCGCCCTGAAACATGGTTGTTGTCGCCTCGCCTGCCTGCGTTTCTTGGAAATTTTTTACCACTTTTTCCTACATTCTCCCACTGTAAAGCAGCAAAGAGGCATTTGCAAGTGAAAATCACTGTTTTTCCAATCAAGACAATGACTTAGAGGTGATTTCAAAGAAATTTTCTTATCATAAACTTCAATAAAAACAATTATCTATGTTTTTTGATTAAAGTAAGTTCTCATGAATACAGTATGAAGTGGGCAGGCACTGCGCCTATGCTGCGGTGCAATGAACTTTTTCGCCTATTAGCACTCACAGGCAGGGAGTGCTAAAATAAATCCCATCTTCTGGCCCGGCATGCATGCAGTGTCACCAAGTGCAGGGGCCAGCACCCAACAGAGGAGTGAGCCATGAGTACTGCATTAGCCTTGCCGATGTCGTCCAACCCGTGGAATCTGCCCGTACCATCGGCGCTGGGCACCATCGACAGCTACATTCAGGCGGTCAATCGCTTCCCGATACTCACCCCTGAGGACGAAACCCGCTACGCGCGCGACTACCGCGACAAGGAAGACCTCACTGCCGCCGGCAGGCTCGTGATGTCACACCTGCGCCTGGTGGTCTCGGTGGCGCGCGGCTATCTCGGCTACGGCCTGCCCCATGCAGACCTGATTCAAGAAGGCAACATTGGCCTGATGAAAGCGGTCAA
>JANNCZ010000494.1:0-7509 GCA_031387185.1 Burkholderiales bacterium | reverse complement strand
TGTTGTACGAGCCGGAAAATATCGGCGGCGTCGCACAGTGGAAGGAAATCGAGGAAGCGGCCAAACGCCTCAAGTTGCGCGCCACAGGGTACGAGCTTAAGCAACCCGCAGACATTGCACCCGCATTCAAGCGCGGCGCGGGACAAGGCGTGCAAGCGTGGATCATCACCCAAGGTGGCCCGCAGATCACGCATCGCAAACAGATTGCCGAACGCGCCATCGCCCTCAAGCTGCCGGTCATGGCGGCGAACGTCGAGAGCACTGAGGCGGGCGGCCTGATGTCGTATGGTGCGTCCGTCGCCGACAACTACCGCCGCGCAGCGGGCTATGTCGACAAGATATTCAAGGGCGCGAATCCGGGCGAGTTGCCGATCCAGCAACCGGTCACATTCGAGATGGTGGTGAACCTCAAGACCGCGAAGGCAATTGGCGTGACGGTACCGCCAATCGTGCTGTTGCAGGCGGACCGGGTGATTGAATGACGCACCCCCGCAACACCTCAGGCAATCGCGTCCCAGGGATTGAGCAGCGGCACGCGCGCCTTGACGTATTCGGACGTATCGCGCGACACCACCGTGAGGCCGTGCTGCAAGGCGGTGGCGGCGATGATCAGATCGGGTTGGGAAAACGTGTGCCCGGTCTTGCGGCCCTCCTCGACCAGCAAGCGCCACTTGAACATCACGTCTTCACTCACCGGCAGCACGCGGCCTTCGAACATCGGGCGCAATTGGTGGGTGAGCCAGTCATGCAGTTGGGCGCGGCGTTGCGCGTCGGCGGCGCGCTCGATGCCAAAGCGGATTTCGGCCAGCGTCACGGCGCTCACATAAAGTTGTTCGAGCGGTTGCGCCGCGATGAAGGTGACGACACGCCGGCTCGGTTTGGGGCGGCGCAGTTCGGACAGGACATTGGTGTCGAGCAGCCAGCCGGTCATGGTGTGGGTGGCCGTTTGCGTCACAGCGCGCGTCACAGCCTGCGTCACAGCTTCACGGCGCGCACCGGCATCGGCGCGCGGGCCGGCGCGAGATCAAGCTTGCCGCGCGGCGCGGCAGCCAGCGCGTCGATCAGCGCCTGGCCGCTGCGGCTGCCTTCCAGACGGCGAAACTCCTCGGCGCTGACAATCACGACTTCGTCGCGCCCGTGCACGGTGACATGCTGCGGGCCGTCACTGCGCACCCGCCGCACCAGTTCACTGAAGCGCGCCTTGGCGTCCTGCAAGGGCCAGCGGCGCGGGCCGGGCTTGGATGCGCGGCGGGGCGTTGGCGCCAAGGGTGGCATGAGGGAAGAAACTGCGGTTCTATCGGCGATTCTGGTCATACTGACCAGTTTATCACGCCGGATGGCCGCGTTCGATTTGAAGGGGCAGCGCCATCTGCGAACCTGCCAGTCCCCTTACCTGAAAACCCTTGGTGCAGGCGGGTGTCATGGCATCGATGCCGCAAGAGTGTTGGTACAAGCCATTTTTACAGGAACCGTCTGATGAGTCACCGCCGTCAATTGCTCATCGCGCTGGGGTCTGGCGCGCTCGTCAATCCCCTCGCTGCCCGCGCGCAAGCGCCGGCCGCGAAGCCGCGCGGCAGGCTATGTCGACAAGATTTTCAAGGGCGCGAAAGCGATTGGCGTCACGCTGCCGCCGATCGTGATGCTGCAGGCGGACCGGGTGATTGAATGACCGCCCTACAACACCAGGTTGAGCGACTTCCCGCCCGGCATACGGTAAACCGAAAAATCCTTGCGGTCGATGGTGAGGATATCGAGCACGCCAGTCTGTTGCGCGACCCAGATCAACGAGGCATCGGCGAGGTCCATCGGCAGGTCGCGGTACTTTTCCTTCCAGTCCGCGAGACTCGAGAGCGCGGTCTCATGCATTTCAACCACGCTGATGCCGCCGCCATTGGCCCAGCGCAAAAAATCGATTTGAACTTGTTCAGGCAGAAAGTGGCAGACCTCGGCCAGCACCGGCCAGGTGGTCAGCATGCGGCCATTGAACTTGTTCAGATAAGTCTTGACCGGGCGGTGATATTTGTCGGCATGATCGGCGAGCGCGATCAGCGGCCCGGCGTCAACGAGAATGCTTTGCACGCAGCTTTTCCATCAGATATTTCTTGCGGTTTTCCGCCAGATCGCCCTTGCCACTCGAGAACGCGCCCACCAGGCCAAATTCCTGCGCGAGTTGATACGAGGTCTTGCCGCTCTTGGGAGGCGCAGACAAATGTTCACTGAGCAACTCGGTAATCACCTGCGTCTTGGTGACACGGCGCGTCTTGCAATAGCTGTCGAGCTGCTGGCGCAGGTGCGGCGAGAGGCGGACGGTGAGGGTCATGACGTCAGAGAGACAAAATCAGTGTATTACGATAATACGCCAAATCGGCACAGCGTCGATGACGCGACGGCGATAGCGGGTGATTGAATGAAACAGCGCCGCACGCGGGTTCAATTTCTCACAAGCCATCGGCCTAAAACCCTTGGTGCATGCGGTGTCATGGCATCGATTCCGCAAGAGTGTTGGTACAAGCCATTTTTAAAGGAACTGTCTGATGAATCAGCGCCGTAAATTGCTCATCGCGCTGGGGTCTGGCGCGCTCGTCAATCCGCTCGCTGCCCTTGCACAGCAGCTGCCCGCTGTTATGGCATCGATGTCTTGATGTGGGCAGAAAAATCCAAAAAAACCCGCCGGAGCGGGTAGGGTAGTCAGTGCGTGGCGCGCGTCTCGAGGGTATGTATTCGCTCGCGCAGCTGGTCGATCGTGTTGTGCATGTCGCTGATGGTGGCGGCCATGCGGTCGAACAGCTGTCGATAGTCGGTCATCTCGGCTGCGGCAAGCGCTTCATCGCGTTTGAGCCCGGTTACGCTGTGCTCAACATAGCTGATGCGTTTACGAATATCCGCAAAGCCCTCTTGCATATCGCGCTTGACCTCCGCCCGGAATGCCGCGATGTCTTCGCGCATGATGCGCAGGTGTTCAGTGGTGAGGGGAGTGATGTTGTCGGTCATGGCGTCGTCCTTTCGCGGGATTGTAGGTGAAAACGATTTCCCGGCTTCCGCAGCCGGCGCAAAGCACCGTTCAAAAGGGTTACAGATACCCCTTGCAAATGGCGGTAATTTTTTGGCTGGCTGTAGCCGGCGAACGTATGCCATCATCAGTCTGAAGCCGTTCGTGCAAGCTCTTGGTGCAAGCTCTTGGCACCGGCCACTGTTCGCCGTATTGCAGAGGACAACACCCATGAATGATCGCCGCAATCTGCTCATCGCACTGGGTGCTGGTGCGTTCGCCAACGCGCTCGCCACGCAGGCGCAGCAGCAGCCCGCGAAGCCGCGCCGCATCGGCTATCTCACACTGGGCAGTGCGGAATCGAACGCGCGCTATCTCGTCGCATTTCGATCTGGCATGACTGCGTTGAAATGGGTCGATGGACGCGATTACGTGATCGAGGCGCGCTATGCCGACGGGGTGGCGCTGGCGGCGGCTGGACTGGCCGCCGAGTTGGTGGGCAGCCAGCCCGATTTGCTGCTCGCCTCCGGCGAAGGCAGCATGCGCGCGCTGCTGCAACAGACCAAGACGATTCCCATCGTTGCGGGCATCGCGCAAGACCCGGTGGGCAATGGCTTGGTTGCGAGCCTGCGCCGGCCTGGCGGAAACGCCACCGGCTTGAGCAACCTCGCAACCGGCCTGGCCGGCAAGCGCTTGCAACTTCTCAAGGAAGCAATCCCTGGTGTACGGCATGTGGCAGTTTTGTTTGAGCCGGGGAATTTGGGCAGTGTGTCGCAATGGACGGAGTCCGAGGCTGCGGCGAAACATCTTGGGCTGCGCGCCACCGCGATAGGACTGAAGGCGCCGGCCGAGATTGAATCTGCATTCAAACGCGCCACCTCGCTCAAGGTGCAAGCGCTCCTTGCGACGGTAGGTGGCACGATGGGTATTTTGCGCAATGTGATCGCCGAGCGCGCAATCGCACTCAAGATGCCAGTCATGTCCGCAGATACGGCAGCGACCGAAGCCGGTGGCTTGATGTCGTACGGTGCGTCCGGCCCTGACAACTTCCGCCGCGCGGCGGGTTACGTCGACAAGATTTTCAAGGGCGCCAAACCGGGCGAGTTGCCGATACAGCAACCGGTCACGTTTGAATTCGTAGTGAATCTCAAGACCGCGAAAGCGATTGGCGTCACGGTGCCGCCAATCGTGATGCTGCAGGCGGAGCGGGTGATTGAATGACGCACCCCCGCAACACCTCAGGCAATCGCGTCCCAGGGATTGAGCAGCGGCAGGCGCGCCGCGCGCAGCGGGCGCAACTGGTGGGTGAGCCAGCCGTGCAGTTGGGCGCGGCGCTGTGCGTCGGCGGCGCGCTCGATGCCGAAGCCGATTTCGGCCAGCGTCACGGCGCTGACGCAGAGTTGTTCGAGCGGCCGCGCCGGACAGCGGCGTCCCGCGAGGGCGCCGCAGGACTAGGCTGCGGCGGCCTCCACCCAGCTCTTCCAGCCGCGCCGCCCTTCCTCGACAATGATCTGCTCGCCGAGCAAGCGCTCGACCGCGTTGAGGCGCTCCATCACCGCGCCGATGGCGGCGTTGCCATCCTGTTTCGCGATCCAGAGCATGCGCAGGTTGCGGTCGGCCCACACCGGCACGTTGCCGCGCTTCTCCCACAGCGCGACGGTTTGTTCGTTGTTGCCGAGCAGCCGCGCCAGGTTCTTCTGCGACAGACGCAAGCCGGTGCGCACATAACGAAATTCGCCACCGGTCAGGCGCCCCTGTTTGTGCGTCAACGCGCCACACACCGCGCGCGCGAGGCCCTCCACATCGTCAATCACCAGCCCTTTGCCGTAGGCGCTGCGCTGTTCCTTGTAACCGTTCGCCAGCCAGACGTTGCGCAGCCCGGCGTCGTTGTATCGAATCATGTTGATCCTCCTGTGTGCATGGCGGTGACGACAACTACCTGCGGGTGCTCGTCGCTGACGGCGGCGACCACGCCGGTTTGCAAGCCCGCGACGAAGCGTTCCATCAGACATTCAACCGAACCCTTCGACAGGTTGGGCTCCGGCGTGCGCCGGATGCGCCCCTGGCGCAACACTTCGAGCACCACGTCAGCCGGAATGTGGCGCCGGCGCATCTGCACCCGTGCGTGGTGCGAAAAGTTCACCAGCGTGTTGTCGAGCGCAGTCCTGCGAATTCGCGCTTCGAGCTGGCTGGTCGAGAGTTTGAATACCGTCATCGGCGTGGACAGATGCGAACCTATAAAAATTATAGGTCAAGACGGCGCTTGGCGCCAGCCCAATCAGACAGCCCAATCAGGCGTTGCGGCGCCTGGCATCGGGATTTCCAACTCGGTGCCGCTGCCAGCGCCAGCGAGGTGATCGAATCAATCATCACGGCGCAAGCGCCAAAATCGTTACAGTCGATCGCCTGAAAACCCTTGGTGCATGCGGGTGTCATGGCATCGATTCCTCAAGAGTGTTGGTGCAAGCGCATTTCAAAGGAGAGGTCTGATGAATCATCGCCGCAAACTGTTCATCGCGCTGGCGGCCGGCGCACTTGTCCATCCGCTCGCTGCGCGCGCGCAACAGCCGCCCGCGAAGCCGCGCCGCATCGGCTTTCTCACTCTGTCAAACGCGCAGACCACGGCGGCCTGGCTTGCGGCGTTTCGCGCCGGCATGCTGGCGCTGCGCTGGACAGAGGGGCGCGACTATGTGATCGATGCGCGTTACGGCAACGGCGACTCGCAGGCCGGCCCCGCGCTGGCCGCCGCGTTGGTGGCCAGCACCCCGGACCTGTTGCTGATGCCCGGCGACGGGCCCGCGCGCCTGGTCGCACAACTGACGAAAACGATACCGGTCGTATTCACTCTCGCCCAGGACCCGATCGCCAACGGTCTCGCGGCGAGCCTGCGCCAGCCCGGCGGCAATGTGACCGGCTTGACCAACATCGGCAGCGAGCTGTGGCCGAAACGGCTGCAACTGCTCAAGGAGGCGTTTCCGCGCATCACGCACGCCGCCGTGCTGGTGACGCCGGACGATGTCGGCAGCGTTTCGCAGGCGAAAGAAATCGAGGGCGCGGCGCAGCGTCTGAAGCTGCGCCTGTCGCGCATCGATTTGCGGCAGCGTGCCGATCTCGAGCCGGCATTCAAGCGTGCCGCCGCGCTCGGTGTGCAAGCCTATGCCGTGACGTCAAGCGGCATCACCATCAGTCTGCAACAGCCGATTGCCGAGCGCCTGCTTGCCCTCAAGGCGCCGTCCATGTTTGCCGGCAGCCAGTACGTCGAAGCGGGCGGCCTGATGTCGTATGCGGCTTCGTTCACCGACAATTTCCGCCGCGCCGCCGCGTATGTGGACAAGATTTTCAAGGGCGCGAAACCGGGCGAATTGCCGATTCAGCAACCTGTCAATTTTGAACTGGTGGTCAACCTCAAGACCGCGCAGGCGATTGGCGCCAAGCTGCCGCACTCGGTGCTGCTGCAGGCGGAGCGGGTGATTGAATGAAACATCGCCGCACGCTGCTTGCCGCTCTCGGCGCTGCCGCACTCCACGCACCCTTTGATGCAATCGCCCAGACCGCGCCCACCGTACCGCGCATAGCGCTGGTCATCGTCGGCTCCCTGCGCACCCAGTCAGAGCGGGTGGACGCCTTTCGCAAGCGCCTGCGTGAGTTGGGCTACATCGAGGGCAAAAACCTCACGCTCGACATCCGCGAGCTCGACGGCAAATTGGATCAATTGCCCAAGGTCATGGCTGAGGCGGTTGCGGCCAAAGCGGATGTCATCGTCACCCACAGTTCGGCGGCGGCGCGCGCCGCCAAGGCAGCCAGCGCGACCACGCCAATCGTGCTCGCCATCACCGGCGACCCGGTCAAGGAGGGCCTTGCCGCCAGCCTGGCGCGCCCCGGCGGCAGCATCACCGGCAATACGATGATCCTCGGCTTGTCGACTCAAAAGACGGCGGAGATTCTGCACGAGATGGTGCCGTCCGCCAAACGCATCGGACTGCTGAACGACCCTGCGCTGCCGACATACCAGATCACCAAAAAGCTGTTTGATGAAGCGGCAGCCGCCCGGCGCCTGACCCCGGTGTACCTCCATGCGTCGAGCCTGCAGGAACTGCCCAACGCATTTGCCAGCGCAGTGGCGCAGCGCGTCGATATGCTGGTGGTGGAAAGCGTGGCGCTGTATGCCTCTGAACCCAAGCTCATCGTTGATCTGGCCGCGCGCCATCGCCTGCCGGCGATTTACTCGGTTGATTCGTTCATACCGGCCGGCGCGCTGGTGGTCTATGGCTATAACGGTGCGCGTTTTTTTGCCAACGCCGCCGTGTTTGTTGACCGCATCCTCAAGGGCCGCAAGCCGGCCGAGTTGCCATTCGAGCAGCCGACAACATTTGAGATGGTGGTCAACATGAAGACCGCGAAGTCGCTCGGCCTGAAAATTCCGCAGACGGTGTTGATCCGCGCGGACCGGGTGATTGAATGAAACATTGTTTCGCCAACCTGCACCCTGCTGCCACTCATCCGCCTGTAAGTCTTGGCGG
>JANNCZ010000475.1:0-2293 GCA_031387185.1 Burkholderiales bacterium | reverse complement strand
GCGCATATTGCGGTCAAGCGTCTCGGGGACCTGATGGATGCGCCGCCGGAGCCGTACAGCTTGCTGCCGGCGCGGCAACTCAACAGCGGCGCGGCCAACAACGGCCCGGCCAACAGCGGCACAGCGCAGGCGGCCGCATTTGGGGCTATTGCCATCAAAGACCTGGCGTTTCGCTACAGCGAGCAGCATCCTTACCTCTATCGCAATCTCAACCTCAGATTCGAGGCCGGCCAGATCACCGCGATGATAGGGGCCTCAGGCTCGGGCAAGAGCACGCTGGCCAAGCTGATTCAGGGTTTTTATCTGCCGGTCGAGGGCCAGATCGAGATCGACGGCCACGACATCCGCCAACTCAGTGCCAACGAACTCAGAAACCAGCTTGGTGTGGTGCCGCAGGAGACCCTGCTGTTTGCCGGCAGCGTGTTTGACAACCTGCAACTGGCGAACCCGCATGCGAGCTTCGACGAGATTGCGGCGGCCTGCAAGATGGCGGAGATTCACGACACCATTGAGAAACTGCCCAAGGGCTATCAGACCCTGCTGGGCGAGCACGGCGTCGGCCTCTCCGGCGGGCAAAGGCAGCGTATTGCGATTGCGCGCGCGCTGCTCAAGCGCCCGAAGATATTGATCTTCGATGAAGCGACCTCCAACCTCGATGCCGAGACCAGCGAGAAATTCGCGGACACCGTGAACAAACTCAAAGGCCGCGTGACGATGGTGTTTATTGCGCATCAATTGCCCAATACGCTGCTGGTGGATAGGGTGGTGCGGATTGATGCGGTGCTGCCCCAGGCTTGACCAGGAAGGACGGCATCTTGCGGTCTGCATGCGTTTGAACGCGCCGCGCCGCTCACTCGCGGCATGATGGCGAAGGGGTTTATCCAACTGAACTATTGCGTCTGCCGGATGCGACAATATCGGAAGATTGTCCCGGAGCACTCGCATGAGCAGTCAGCACCAATCGCAATCCTTCGCCTGGCACGCAGCGAGCTTTGCGTCACACGCCCAGTACGTGGTCCGCCTGGATGACGCTGATCGCGCCGAAATCATGGCGGCGCCCGGTGTGCTTGGCGCGCCTGGTGTGCTCGATGACTGCGCTCCCGTCACGGATGCAGCACAGCAGCATTGCGTCGTGGGTGCACTCGCACCAAAACTCGCACCAAAACTCGCCGCCGCCGCCGCGCAGGTGCGCAGCGGCCGCGGCTTCGTGATCCTGCGCGGCCTGCCCATCGACGGCCTCGACCTCGATCAATACACGGCAGCCGTGCGCGGCATCGGCCGGCACTTTGGTTTTGCGCTGTCGCAAAACGCGCAGGGCGAGCGCGTCACCCAGGTGGTTGATGCAACGGCGGTCGATGCCACACCGCGCATGTACCGCAGCAACCTGGAGTTGCGCCCGCACACCGACATCACTGCGATGATCGCGCTAGCGTGTTGGCACAAATCGCAATCGGGTGGCGCATCGGTGATCGTCAGCGGGGTCACGGTGCACGATGAAATTCGCCGCCGCGCGCCGCATTTGCTGGCACCCTTGTATCGCGGCTACCACTATCACCGCCTTGGCGAAGAAGGTGCGGGTGAGGCCCCGGCCACCGAACGTCGCGTGCCGGTGTTCGCCAATCGCAACGGGCAGTTGTCGGTGCGTTACCAGCGCTCCGGTATCGCCGCCGGCCAGCGCGAGATGAATTTGCCGCTCGATGCGCTGGATATGGAAGCGCTCAAGCTGTTTGACGAAGTCGCCAGCGCACCGGAAAACCGCCTCGCGTTTTTTCTGGAGCGTGGCGACATGATCGTCATCAACAACTACACCGTGATGCACGCGCGCACGCGTTTTGTGAATTTTCCCGAGCCCGGACGGCGCCGGCAACTGGTGCGCTTGTGGCTTGATGCGGAAGGGTTTCGTGACGTGCCAGCTGAGTTCAATTTCTTTCGCGCGAATGGTGTGCCGGCGCAAACCGGCAAGCGCGCGACCTATGACTTCAAAAAGCTTTACGCCAACGATCCATTGGCGAGCGGCGGTGTGCCGGACTTGAACGTCAGCGATGCCGAAGCGCTGGCGGCCACCATGGAAGGAAACTGATTGATGACACACGTCAAAGCGCATTTGCCTGCGGTGGTTGCCGCAGTGGTTAGCGCGCTGATCGCGTGCATCGCGCTGGCGGTGCCGGCCAGTGTGGGCGCGCAAGCCTGGCCTGCCAAACCGGTGCGCCTGATCGTACCCTTCCCCGCAGGCGGCGCCACCGACATCATCGGCCGTCTGGTGGCGCAAAAGATGACCGAAGTGTGGGGCCAG
>JANNCZ010000447.1:0-4713 GCA_031387185.1 Burkholderiales bacterium | reverse complement strand
CAGCAAGCCGGCCACGTACTCGCTTTGCTCGCGCGCCGGCACGAGGCCATGCACGACCGGTGCTTCACCGATGATGTCCGTTACACGCAAGCGCGGGTTGAGCGAGGCATAGGGATCCTGGAAGATCATCTGGATCGACAGCTGTGCAGCCTTCGCTGCGGCAGCCGGCAGTTGCGCCATGTCGTGCCCTCTGTGCAGGCGCGTACCCTCGGTGAGCGTGTGCAGGCCCACCACCATGCGCCCGAGCGTTGATTTGCCGCAGCCGGATTCACCAACCAGACCCACCACTTCGCCAGCGTTGATCGCGAGATCGACTTTGTCGACCGCATGCACGATTTCTTCGCGCTGCTTTGCGCCGAACAGGTTGCCGATTTTGGCGGCGGCGTCAAGCGGTTTGACGAAGCGCTTGGAGGCTTGGCGCAGTTCGAGCAAGGCGGTCATGCCATTGCCTCCGCACCAGCACCCGCTTGCATCGCCGTGGCACGCAAGGGATGGAAGCAGCTAACTTCATGCGCGGTGAGGGGGTACGCGACGTGGCTGTCGCTCTTAATCTGGCCTGAAACCCGCTGCTGGAGCGCTTCTTCGGGCTGTGCCGCCAAGACCCGCTCCAGCAGCGGGTCTTGGCGGCATTGCTCATCGGCATACGCGCAGCGTTCACGAAACGGACAGCCCACACCAAGGTTGGTAAGCGACGGTGTCATGCCGGGAATCTGTTTGAGGCGGGTGCGGCGTTTGCTACCTATGCCAACGGCGCCACCAGTACCATCGGCGCCACCGGCGTGACGCGACGGCACGGAATCGAGCAGGCCCTGCGTGTAGGGATGCGCAGTGCGGTCGAGCACATCGTCCACCGTGCCGCGCTCGACAATCCGGCCGGCGTACATCACGCACACTTCATCGGCGAGACCGGCAACCACCGACAGATCATGGGTGATCCAGATCAGCGCCGTGCCCGACTCGCGGCAAAGCTTCTGCATCTCGGCGAGGATCTGCCCCTGAATCGTCACGTCCAACGCGGTGGTTGGCTCGTCGGCGATGATGAGATCGGGCTTGAGCAACAGCGCAGTGGCAATCGCCACGCGCTGGCGCATGCCACCCGAGAACTGGTGGGGATACGACTTCAGGCGTTCATCCGGTGATGGAATGCCGACCTGCGCCAGCGCTGCACGGCAACGCTCGAGCGCTGCAGCGCGGCTCACGTCTTCATGCGCCTGGATCGCCTCCACCATTTGCGTGTCGATGCGCAGCACCGGGTTGAGCGTCATCATCGGATCTTGAAAAATCATCGCAATGCGGTTGCCGCGCAGCGCGCGCAGCGCCTCGGCATCGAGGCCGCGCAATTCTTGCCCATTGATGCGAATGCTGCCGCCCACCACCTCGCCGGGTGGATCAATCAAGCCCATGATCGAGTAGCCGGTCATCGACTTGCCTGAACCCGACTCACCCACCAGTCCCATGATCTTGCCGCGCCCGACCGAAAAGGACACCCGGTTCACCGCCTTGACCAGGCCGGCACGCGAGGCGAAGTGGGTCTCCAGGTGTTCCACCTGCAATACGGGCGCGTTCACGGCATTGCTCATTTTTGCAAGCGAGGGTTGAGTGCATCGCGCAACTGGTCGGCCACCAGATTGATCGCGACAATCATCAACAACAAGGCGATGCCGGGATACAGGCTGATCCAGTATTTGCCCGACAACATATAGTTGAAGCCGTTGGCGATCAGCAGACCGAGCGACGGCTCTGTAATGGGCAGACCAAGCCCGAGGAAGGAAAGCGTCGCCTCCAAGGTGATCGCCGAGGCCACTTGCACCGTTGCAATCACGATCAGCGGCGGCAGGCAGTTCGGCAACAGATGGCGGAACACGATGCGTGACGGCGGCAGCGCCAGCACTTGTGCTGCCTCGATGTATTCCTTGTGGCGTTCGACCATCGCCGCACTGCGGATGGTGCGCGCGTAGTAGGCCCACTGCACGGTAACCAGTGCTGCGATGATCTTGCCCAGGCCCTGCCCCAACAACGCGAGCAGGATCAGCGCTATCAAGATCGGCGGGAACGAGAGCTGAATGTCGGCCACACGCATCAGCGCGCTGTCGGTGCGCCCGCCCAGCCACGCCGCGAGCATGCCAACGGTGGCGCCGATCAGCAGCGCCAACAGTGTCGCACTGAAGCCGACAAACAGTGAAATGCGTAAGCCGTAGAAGATGCCAGAGAGCATGTCGCGGCCCTGGTCGTCAGTGCCGAGCAGGGCTGTGTTGCCATTGCCCATTTTGGCGCCGGGTTCGAGGCGGGCATCGAGCACGTCAAGCTGCTTGAGGTCGTAAGGGTCTTGCGGGGAGATCCACGGCGCAAACAGGGCGATGAAAACGATCACCAGCAGCAGCACGAAGGCAGCGACGGCGAGGCGGCTCTCGCTGTAGTCGGCCAGGAAGCGGCGCCAAGGTGTCTGAACCGCTGGTGCCTGCGCTGCCGGGGTCTGCGCGCTGGGCGTCTCTGCGTGCGCCGGTGCAGCGCGTGTGGGTTCGATGGGCATCAGGTGGTGAAGAAAAATCGCACCGTCACAAACGGCAGTGCGAACAAAAAGCCATTGCGGAAGGAGTCAATCGCTGCGGTCTGCTGATTGCGCTTGCGTTTGAGGGCGCCGATGGCCCCCATCGAGAGTCCGCAGGCGAGAGGCACACCGATCAACACCGCGAGACGCAGATCAAGGGTTTTGGCGAAAGAGTGAGGGAAGAAATAGAGGGAAAGCGCGCCCAGCACGGCACCGGCCACCAGCCGGAGCGGCCAGCCCAGGCCCCGACGCCGGGCGCCATCTGCAGCAGCCGGCTGGCCAGCCGCCGCAACCGCATTCGCCGCTGGCGCGCGCCCGCCAAACAGGGATCCAAACAGGGAGCCAAACAGGCTGCTCAGGGCTTCCCAGATGAACGCGAGGACGTATTCCCCGAAGAACTCGAACAGCAGCTCGAAAATGATTTCCATCGCGGCTAGCCTTCCGCATCACCAAGGCGCACCCGCGGATCCAGCAGCGAGTAGGCGATGTCCACCAACAGGTTGATGAAGATGAACAGTGTCACGATGATCAGCAGGTAAGCCACGATCACCGGGCGGTCGAGTACGTTGATTGAGTCAATCAGGAGTTTGCCCATGCCCGGCCAGGCGAAAATGGTTTCGGTCACCACGGCGAACGCAATGACTGAACCAAATTGCAGGGCGATCACGGTGACCACCGGAATCAAAATGTTCTTGAGCACGTGCACGCCGATGATGCGCGCATCGGACAAGCCCTTGGCGCGGGCGAATTTGACATAGTCCATCAGCATCGCCTCCTGCGCGCCGGCGCGCACCAGGCGGATGATGAGGGCGATGTTGAGCAGGGCGAGGGTGAAGGCGGGCAGCAGCAGGTGGCGCAGGCCGTCGAGGGTAAGAAAGCTTACCGGGATACCCAGCAACACAGCAGTGGTGCCGCGCCCGTTCGACGGCAGTACACCCGCGAACACCGCGAAGATCATGATCAGCATCAGCCCGATCCAGAACGTCGGCAGCGAGAAGCCGAAGATCGACAGGGTCATGATGGTTTTCGAGATCCACGACTTTGGCTTGAGCCCGGCATAGAGTCCCAGCGGCAAGCCGATCACCACCGCCATCAGCATCGCGCTTGACGCCAGTTCCAGCGTTGCCGGCATGCGCTCGAAGATCAGCTCAATGGCCGGAACGTTGTAGGCAAAGGATTTGCCCAAATCAAGCGCCAGCGCGCCCTTGACGAAAAAAAAGTATTGGAGCCATAGCGGTTTGTCCAGGCCGAGTGCGCGCACCGTGGCCTCGCGGTCGGCTTGCGTCGCCTCCGGGCTGATCAAAATGTCGATTGGGTTGCCCACTGCGTAGACACCGGCGAACACCAGCATCGACATGACGGCGAGCACGAACACGCTTTGCAGCAGGCGGCGGATGGTGAAGACCAGCATGGCGCGATTATCGCCCGCAATTCTCGCCTGATGTGGCGTGGCAGCCCGCCACCTATAATCACCCTCTCAACTTCCACTGCATTCCACCCACAGGACACCGCATGAATCTAGACCGAGTCGATGCCGGGCGCGATCTGCCAAAGGAATTCAACGTCATCATCGAGATTCCGATGAATGCCGACCCGGTCAAGTATGAAGTGGACAAGGCCACCGGCGCGCTGTTTGTCGACCGTTTCATGATGACCTCGATGCACTACCCGTGCAACTACGGCTATATTCCGCGCACCCTGTCGGATGACGGTGACCCGGTCGACGTTCTGGTGATCACACCGTTTCCGCTGGTGGTGGGCGTGGTGGTGCGCTGCCGGACCATCGGCGTGCTCAGAATGACGGACGAAGCCGGCGGCGACGAAAAGTTGCTCGCGGTGCCGACCGACAAGAGCCTGCCGATCTACCGGCACTGGAAAAAGCCGCAAGACATGCAGCCCGAGCGGCTGATGCAAATACAGCATTTTTTCGAGCACTACAAGGATCTGGAAAAAGGCAAATGGGTCAAGGTCGATGGCTGGGGCGGGCCGAAAGAGGCTGCGCGCTCGATCATGCAAGGCGTCGAGCGCTACAACAACGCCAAGAAAAAGCCGGCTTTTTGACCCTCTTTCCGGCCTTATTTCTATTTCCTTTCCTGTACTTTTGAAGCTCTTTTGACTTCGGCAAGGCAGATCAAGCAAGAATGTGCGGTTTCAGGTTGATGCGG
>JANNCZ010000434.1:0-11324 GCA_031387185.1 Burkholderiales bacterium | reverse complement strand
TGCCAGAAGTCGAAAAAATTGAACCAGTTGTAAGGCGACGCGCGGCAGTAGTGCTCCACCAATGCGGCATAGCGCGTCATCGCGGCCTGTACCGCCAGTGCGCGACCACGCGGCGCGACCACGGAAAAATCGGCAAGGGTGTCGAAGTGGATGTCGTAGCGATTGCCGCCGCGATACAGGCCGGTCATGAACAGTACCGGTCGTTTCATGACCGCCGCCATGCGGAACGGACCCGATGGCAGCGCGGCTGGACCGCCCAGAAAATTGATCGGACGGGTGTCGTCATCGCCGGGCGAGCGATCCGCCAGCATGCCCACCACGGCACCCTCGGCCAGCGCCTGGTGGATCTGGATCATCGAATCGATATGGCCGAGTGCGATGACGTCCGCTTGCGCATCCGGATTGATGGCGGCCAGCGCCGCATTGACCTTGCGCGCGTTCTCTCCGTACATCGCCATCGCGACACGCAGGCCGGTTTGCCTGCGGCCGATGGCGCGCAGCACTTCGAAACTGCCGAGGTGGGCGCCGATCAGGAACACGCCGCGTCGTTCGGCCAGGACACCGTCCATCAGGGCCTGGTTGTGGACGCGAATATCGAACAATTCGAAGCGGCCATTGATCAGGTAGATGCGGTCATGGATGACCGAGGCGAAACCGAGCAAGTGCCGGAACCGGTGTTTCCATCCGACGTCGGCAGGGGAGGGCAGTTCGAGCGCACGTTGCAGATAGCGGCGCGAATGGCGGCACGCCGCCGGTGCAAACGCGAGGAAATACGCCACCACCGGGTAGAGCAGGATGCGCGTCGACCCGCGCCCGAGCCGCAGCGAAATCCAGGTCATGATGCGCAACCAGAACAGGCTGCCGCGTTCCGGTTGCCGCGTCCAGTCGGCGCCGGCCGGTAGTGCGGGTTCGTCGTGGCGCTTCATGGGACAGCTTGCGGCAGCAGCAATCCGGTTGCCACTTTGCGGCTGCCGCAGGAAATATCGAAGCGGATGCTGCCCGCGGTGGTGCTGGCGCAGGAAATGATCAGTGTTTCACCGGGAGCGGCGGGGCTGAGAAATTTTGCCGAGCTGACGTGGCAGGTCTCGCCAATCCTGCGGGTGTGTGCGCCGCCCGCCGTCGCGGAGCGCCACATTTGCAGTGCTGCGTGGACGGCGGCATCGAGCAGCACCACGCCCGGCACGATCGGCGCGAGGGGAAAATGACCGGCAAACGCCGGGTGGTCCGGCGCAATCTGCAGCATGGTTTCACAGTGCATCGACCACCCCTTTGGGTTGATGTGCCCGTGCCAGTGCGGCAAGCGTGTCGCGCGGCAGTTTGCCGGTGCTGTTGCGCGGCAGTGCGTCAAGCAATACGATCGGCCGCGGCATGAAGATGGCGTCGATCCGCTCCCGCAGTGCTGTCAGCAGCGTGGCTGCCGCCATGCCGGGAGCGACGACGAAGGCCATCAGCCTGGACACTTTGCCGTCATCGATCACCTTGTCGTCAGGCATGAAAAACGCGCCGTCGAGGACCCCCGGCAGCGCATTGAGCTGGTGATTCAAGTAGCCAAGCGAACTGCGCTTGCCGGCGATGTTGATCAGGTCGGCCGTGCGGCCATGCAGGAGAAATTGCTCCGCGTTCAGTAGTTCGAGTTCATCGGCCAGCGGCGTGGGCTGCTCGAGATGCCCGCCTGATGCCCACATTCTCCCTTCTGCGGCATCGAGCCGGATGCCTGCAAAAAGCGTCCATACGGCGCTCGCGGTGGTACGGCGCGAGGCGATTTGGCCGGTCTCGGTGGATCCGTAGATCTCGAACAGGGGCGCCCGCAGGCGCGCCTCTGCTGCTTGTGCCAATTGCGGTGACAGGGGTGCCGTTGCAGACAACACGAGATCGGGTGGGGGAATATCCAGGTCCGTCGCGAGCAGCGCCTTCAGGTGGATAGGTGTGGTCACCAGCATGCAGGGGTGCGGCGCAGTTGCCAGTGCCGAGCAGATGTCGGCCGGATAAAACGGATGTGCGCAAGACAGCGCCGCACCGCTTTGCAGGGCGATCAGCACCGAGGATTCAAAGCCGTACATGTGCTGCGGCGCGACCGTCGCCACAATGCTGTGGCGGCGTCCATCCAACAATCCGAGCCGGTCAGCCTCCGCGCGCACGCTCTGCACCAGCCCGCCCCAGCGTTTGCGGTGGGCCAGCGGCAGGCCGGTTGAGCCGGAGGTGAACACGATGGCCGCCGTCTGCGCGGCCGGGATTTGCGGTACCGCATAGGTGCCGGTGCGTGTGTGGGTGTCGGGCACACTCGCTGCGCCTGCGGCCAGCGCGTCCATCCAGGAAACTTGCGGCGCGTCGATCGACGTGGGCTGGTCGGTCAGGCAAAACACATCAGGCGCAAAGGCCTTGACCTGACGCACCATTTCCGCAGTAAGCGTAGGGGGCAGCAGACTGATCTTGCCGGTGAGCATGGCTGCTGCCATGCCGGCGGCAAAGCGGTAACGGTCACTGCAGATGTTGAGGACATGCCGACCGGCCGGCAGGGCGGCGGCGAGCTGCCGTACGTCGTTCAAAAAAGCTGCCGCCGTGACCGGCCTGCCCTGACCCCAGGCAAGCACGTCTTCCGCGCTGGAATGGGTGATGAGGGGCAAGGTGGTCATGGCTGGCGTGCCGCACCCGGTGAGGAGGCGTGACGATAAGCGCGAATCGCCTCCAGCGGTCCGGCCCGGTCTGCCGCCGGCAATACGTGGCACCGCACGGCATACTCGCCCACGAACATCAATACCAGCAGCGGCCCTCCCAAAAGATTGGCGAACGCCGACCAGAGCGCAATTGGGCTAAGCCAGAACAGCAGCAGGGATAGCCCCGCAGTGACGCCGAAAAAGAGGGTCCAGGCCCAGGTAACCGAGCGCGTATAGCGGGTGAGCGCGGGCGAAAGACTGCCGTGCACAATGCCGGCGAGGTTGGTGATTATCGGCACGCGGCCAGGCTGCAGGGTGCGGCCGAAAGCCCCGCAGAGCAACGCATACATGCCGGCATGCTGGAACAGGAAGACCCAGTGGTAGTGTTCCACCAGCCAATTGCCCATGCCGTAGAGCGCGGCGCAGACCGCCAGCCACAAGGCCAGCATGACCTTGCGCTGCGCTGCGCGCCAGGCCATCACGAAGGCCAGTCCAAGCAGTGGTATGACGGCAACCAGTGCATCGAGCAGATCGGGTGCGGTGGACGCGGCCGCCAGATGGGCGAGAACCGCGTAGCCAATCCCCAGCAGGAGAATGGCACCCCAGCGGCAACCTTGATTCAGCGCCGCCCGGCTTGCGGCCTTCACTTGGTTCGCTGGGCGGCGATATAGTCGCTCAGGCTGCGCAGCGAATGAAAGATGGCATGGTTGTCTTCGTTGCCAGCACGCAACTGCAAACCGTAGCGTTTGGAAACCACCAGGGCGATTTCGAGGATGTCGATCGAGTCCAGGCCCAAGCCGTCGCCGTACAGCGGTTCATCAGCTTGTACGTTGTCTGCGGAGATTTCCAGACTCAATGCGCTGACCACCAACTCGGCAACCTCACGCTCCAGCGCTTGATCAGCGGGAGCGGCGAGCCGGGATTGCGCAATCACTTCGGACATGGAAGAACCAGTGTAAGGATGATTTCAGATTGAGGGTGCTGGCCACGGCATCTTTGGGACAAATTGCCGCAACGCGTCTAGGCTACCCATGGAAAAGTCAAAAAGAGCACGCTCCACAGCAGGCCGGCGAATGTCACGCTGCCAGCCAATCAAAGGATAACGCGCGTCTCAGACCTTGTATGTGCGTTACCGAACATTGATTGACCCATCCTGAAAACTGTCCGCTGCGGCGAGGCGCGAACCGGCTTCTGCCGGCGGTATCCTGCATAGCCAGGCCGCGCAGGGGTTTTCGAGGCCCTATGGCCGGAAACCCTTGGCCAGAGCCGTTAAGAAGGCAGTGACCAGCTTCGAATCCGCAGCGGCACGACTCTCCACACTATGTGGGCCGGATCACGCCGCGCGTCCCACTCGGCTTCAGTCTCACTCAGGCTTCATATTGGCTTGTTTAACCACCGCAGCCCACTTGGTGATTTCGCTCTTGATGAAGGCGGCGTATTCGTCTGGCGTGCCACCGACCGGCTCGCTCGCATCGCCGAGCATGCGTGCCTGCACATCAGCTGAGGCGACCAGGCGCGCGACATCGGTCGAAATTTTTCCGATTACGGCGGCGGGTACGCCGGCCGGTGCCATGAATCCGAACCAGGCCGTGATCTCGAAGCCGTTGATGCCCGCTTCGATCATGGTCGGCGCATCGGGGATCGATGGTGAGCGCTTGTTGCTGGTGATGGCGAGGGCGCGCAGGCTGCCCGCCTTGATGTGCGGCAGCACCACCGGCGCGTTGTGGAACATCACTTCGAACTGCCCGCCGATGGCATCCGTTGTCATCTGCGCACTCGATTTGTAGGGGATGCCGGTGGTCTGGATGCCGGCCAGTGTGTTGAGCAATTCGCCCGAGAGGTGCTGCGTGGTACCTGGCCCAGCAGTGGCATAGCGAATCTTGCCGGGCTCTTTTTTGGCGGCTGCAATCAGGTCGCGCACGTTGCGATAAGGCAGGCCGGGGTGCACCGTGAGGATGTTGGGCACCTTGACCACCAGACTGATCGGGGCCAAGTCCTTGACCGCGTCGTAAGGCAGCTTGCCGGCGAACAGCGTGCCGTTGACGGCAATCGGGCCGATAGTGTTGTAGAGCAGGGTGTAGCCGTCGGCAGGCGCTTTGGCGGCGCGGTCGGTGCCGATGTTGCCGGAGGCGCCGACCACGTTTTCAATCGTTACGGGCTGGGCCCAAACCTCGGAGAGTCTGGCCCCCAGCAGGCGCACCATCGCGTCGGGTGCGCTGCCGGGCGGGGCGGGCACGATGACCTTGACTGGGCGTTCGGGCCATGCGCGGGTCTGGGCCTGCGTGGTGGACGCGGTGAAGAGGCTGATGCCGACTGTGGTGGCCAAGACAGGCAGGGCGGCAAGCAAGCTGGCGCGCTTGCGCAGTGAACTGGTGTGCATTGCGGTCTCCGGGGGGCTGAATTTATGTGTTGGGTGATGCAGTGCGGACATATTTTTCGGGCACGCGCACTTCCATGCCAAGCAGTATGAACGAATTGCTTTTGCCATGGCCGTCGAGGTTTAGGCTGCCATTGACACCGCCTTCGAGTACGTTGTCGATCACGAAGTTGAAGGCGGGCAGCAGTGGCAGTTCGTAGCGCTTCACTGTGCTGGCACTGCGATGCGCGTAGAGCGCAAGCACGCGCGCCTCGGTGAGCTGCTCCGCCAGGCAGGCATAAGCGGCGGGGTCATACGGCATGACGCTGACGTTCAGGCGGTTGCCTTTGTCGCCGGCGCGCGCGTGGGCCACGCGGTGCAGCGGTACGCTTACCAGCGGGCTGTCGTATTGCATGGCGGAGATCGTGGCGGCAGCGGTCATTGGTCAATCTCCCTTGCGCTCTGCACCGTGCAACCGGGGGCCAAATCAGAGGGCAGCATCAAATACGATTGGGTGCGAATCCGCGGGGTGGTGCGCCAGCGCACGCCGCCGCCGCCAGCGGGGCCGCAGCAATACAGCGCCAGCGCTTCACGGGCGGCCTGATCGGCATCGTCCTGGGTGCGCGCTGATACCGCCAGACGCACGCGGATGTCCTGCGGTTCGTGTTGTACTGCCGCACGCCAAGAGGCACCGCCATCGCCCGCATGCACGCTGGCGACGCCGATCAAATCGATACGCGCTTCAACATCGAGCTTGCGCAATTTCAGGCGCTGCAACAACACATCACCCGCAGCGCGGGCGCGGGCGAGGCAGTTGGGGCCGGCGTAGGAGATTTCGCCTTCGCCCATCCAGCCGCCGTCAAAGCAGACGGTAGCCTTGATTTTCTGCGGGGCCGGGCCGCCGCGAAAACCGCTGACCTCGACCCGGTTCTCGCCCACTTCGGTCACCGTCACCTGCGAAAAATCGAGTGTGACATCGGGTGTGATGTAGTGATGTGGATCGTGTATTTCATAGAGCAATTGCTCCTTGACCACTTGCGCATTGACCAAGCCGCCGGTGCGCGCGGCCTTGGTGATGAACAGGCGTCCGTCGGCATGCACCTCGGCGATTGGGAATCCAATGTTGGCGGGATCGGGAATGTCCTTGAAGCCGGGGTCGTAGTAGTAGCCACCGGTGATCTGCGCGCCGCATTCGAGCAGGTGGCCGACGGTAGCTCCTATTGCTAGCTTGGCCCAGTCATCTTCGGCCCAGCCGAAGTAGTGCATCAAGGGTGCGAGTGCGAGCGACGGATCACCGGTGCGGCCCGTGACTACCACCTGTGCGCCGGCCTTGAGGGCATCGACGATGGGTCTGGCCGACAGATAGGCATTGGCCGACACGATGTCGCCGCCGCCCATGTTGAGGCCCGCGTCGGCTTCGTAGACTTCGTGGGTGTTGATGTTGAGGCGCTCGCGCACGTCGTCGCCATGCACCACACCGATCTTGAGGTCAGGCAGGCCGAGGCGGCGTGCCAGCGCGGCGATCACGCGCGCGGCGCCCGGCGGGTTCGCCGCGCCGAAGTTGCCGATGATGGGGATGCCGTGTGCCACACAGCGCGCCAGCACTGGTTCAAGCAGGCGTTCGAGCATTGGCTCGTAACCGCGGGTTGGGTCGCGCCGCTTTTCCAACTGCGCCAGCGCCACAGTACGCTCGCCGAGGGTTTCGAAAAACAAGGCGCAGGGGCCGCCCAGTTCGATCAGGGTATCGACCACCGGGGCTGCGGCGTCAACCCGGTCACCAGAAAAGCCGGCGGCGTTGCCGACACGAAAAATACGGCTCATGCATGTCCTTGTGTGTGATTCAAACGGTGTTTCAAACGGGCTTGCGGTAAGGTGCGCCGTACAGCGTGTTCAGTCGAGGCAGGGTGCGTTTCGTGAATGCGTTTCGGCAGCAGAACGATGCTGCGCCACTGATTCGGTAGTCCCTCCGCGTGGCGCACACGATATGAGAGACTGCGTGTCCGCGCAACTTTTGATCACCAACCCGCACGGCCACACAATCATGCCCGAAATTTACCTGCATTATCTCAACCATCCTGATGTACAGGCCCTCGCGATGACCGACGCCGAAATTGTCGATGCCGTCGAGCAGGCGCTGATTGCGCAGGCGCGCGGCGAGACAACGATTGAGCCGCGCATGCATCTGACGCCGGAGAAGGACTATCCCGGCCACTTCAACGTGCTGCGCGGCTACATCCGCCCGCTCGGCGTGGCCGGTGTCAAGGTGGTGGGCGACTATTACCGCAATTACGAAGTGGGCCTGCCGTCGGAGTTGGCAGTGCTCAATCTGTTCGACCCCAAGACCGGCGCGCCGGTGGCGATCATCGATGCTTCCGACATCACCGACATGCGCACTGGCGCGGTCACCGCGATTGGCGCACGCCATCTCGCGCGCAAGGACGCCAAAGTGCTCGGCCACATCGGCGCGCGCGGTACCGCGTACTGGAACGTGCGCCTGCTGGACTCCTTGTTTCACTTCGACGAGATCCGCGTGCATTCACGCCGCCCCGAGAGCCGCAATGCCTTCGGCGAACAGCTCGCGCGCGACCTCGGCAAAAAAATCATCGTCACCGACGACTGGGAATCGTGTGTGCGAAACGCTGACATCGTGGTCGAAGCCTCGCGCCTGGAAAAGCCGGCGCCGATGCTCAAGACCGAGTGGATCAAGAAGGGCGCGTGCGTGATCCCCTACGGCACGATGAGCGCAGTCGAGCTTTCGCTCACCAGCATCATGGACAAGATGGTGATGGATGATTGGGGCCAGGCGCGCTCCGGCCCCTACGGCGCGCTGCGTGTCCACGTCGATAGCGGCTTGCTGTCGGAGGCCACACTGCATGCGGAACTCGGTCAGATCGTGGCCGGCATGAAGCCGGGGCGCGAGAGCGACGCTGAAACCAATTTGTTCTGGCATCGCGGCTTGTCGCTGTCCGACATTGCGCTTGGCGCAGCCATGCTGGCCAAGGCAGAGCGCATGGGGCTGGGGCAACGCCTGCGTTATCGTTGATTTCCAGCACATCTGATCGATCAGACACTTCAACATCATCCGCGCCCATCTCATGCACCTCAAACTCACGCGCTTCAACCGATTCAACCAATTGCTTGCCTCCTTGGCGCTCGGTGTTTTTTCGCTGGCTGCGTTGGCACAAGGCTACCCGGCCAAGCCGGTGCGCATCATCGTGCCGTTTCCACCTGGCGGGCCGGCTGACGCGCTCGGCCGCGTCCTGGCGCAAGGCCTGACTGAGGCGCTGGGCCAAGCGGTGATTGCCGAGAACAAGACCGGCGCGGCCGGCAACATTGGCGTTGATCAGGTGGCCAAGGCTGCGCCGGATGGCTATACCCTCGCGGTGGTACCGGCCGGCAACATCGCAGTCAATCCCGCGCTCTACCCGAACCTGCCCTACAAGGCCGCTGACCTCGCCCCGGTAGCGATGCTCGCAACGGTGGAGAATGCGCTGGTCATCCACGTCAACGTACCCGCGCAATCGCTCAAGGAATTGATCGCGCTGGCGGCGCAAAAGCCGGAATCCATGCAATTCGCCTCACCCGGGGCCGGCAGCCAGGCCCATCTCGCGGGCGAGTTGCTCGCCCTCTCGGCCCATGTGCGCCTGCTGCACGTTCCCTACAAAGGCACCGGCCCGGCCCTGACCGACCTGCTCGGCGGGCAGATCACCATGATGTTTTCGCAAGTGTCGTCGGCTCTGCCGCACATCCAGAGCGGCAAGTTGCGCGCGCTCGGCGTTGCCAGCCTGAAGCGCTCGCGCGTCCTGCCAGCCGTGCCAACCATTGCCGAGCAGGGGATGCCGCGTTTCGAAGCGGTGTCCTGGTACGCGCTGATGGCACCAGCCGGGACGCCCGAGGAGGTCATCAACCGCCTCAATGCGGAGACGGCGCGCCTGTTTGCGCGCGCTGAGGTGCGCGATCGGCTCGGGGCGCAGGGGATGGAGTTGGCAGTTGGGCGGCCGGCGGAGTTGGCGGCGACGATACAGTCGGAAACGGCGCGCTGGTCGGAAGTGATCCGCACGCGCAATATCAAGCCGGAGTAACTGGGGCGCGCGTTGACGCGGCCACGACTTCGCGGTGTTCATGCTCGGAGTGCAGCGCAGCAATTTGCTATAATTCGACTCGTTGTCTCGGTTTTCCGCCCCTCGGCCTGTCATCAGCAGCAGCGTTGACAAGGCCCGGTTTACTGGGACACCGGTCGCGCAGCGCCATACTGCGCATTCACACTCTCAAGAGGAACTCACTCATGACCGCCGTCAACACGGCCGAAGTCATTGCCGCGCATCAGCGCGCCAAAGGCGATACCGGCTCCCCCGAAGTACAAGTCGCGCTGCTCACCGCGCGCATCAATGGTCTCACCGACCATTTCAAGGCCCACGTGAAAGATCACCACTCACGCCGTGGCCTGCTCAAGATGGTCAGCAAGCGCCGCAAGCTGCTCGATTATCTGAAAGGCCGCAACGCCGACAGCTATCGTGCCTTGATCGACAAGCTGAGCCTGCGTAAATAAGCTCACAGACCAAATGCCTGCGGTGTTTTTCGCAGGCATTTGTGCTTGTGGCCGCGCGCATCTGTGCAATTTGATTTTTCTTTTCCCACTTCGTCCGGTTCTTGACAAAGGTTCAGGCAATCCGCTCATGGCGCGCGTGCGCGGCATCAGCGGATTGATCCGGCGACATCTCATTGAAGGAATTTCCCTTGTTCAATATCCACAAAAAATCGTTCCAGTATGGCCAGCACACCGTCACGCTGGAGACCGGCGAAGTTGCACGTCAGGCCACCGGTGCCGTGATGGTGACGATTGACGACACCGTCGTGCTCGCCGCCGTGACTGCCAAGACCAGCGCCAAAGCGGGGCAGGATTTTTTCCCGCTCACGGTTGACTACATGGAAAAAACCTATGCTGCGGGCAAGATTCCTGGCGGTTTTTTCAAGCGTGAAGGCCGCCCGAGCGAGAAAGAAACCCTCACCAGCCGCCTGATCGACCGCCCGATCCGTCCTCTGTTCCCCGACGGTTACTACAACGAAGTGCAAGTCGTGTGTACGGTGATGTCGTGCAATCCTGAAGTCGATCCCGACATTGCTGCTCTGCTCGGTGCCTCTGCTGCACTGGCGATTTCCGGCGTGCCGTTTGCCGGTCCGATCGGTGCCGCGCGCGTCGGCTACATCGACGGCCAGTATGTGTTGAACCCGGCCAAATCGCAGTTGGCCAAATCCCGCATGGACCTGGTGGTCGCCGGTACTGAAGCTGCCGTGTTGATGGTGGAGTCGGAAGCGGACCAGTTGAGCGAAGAAATCATGCTCGGCGCTGTGGTGTTTGGCCACGACCAGATGCAGGTCGCGATCAAGGCGATCAATGAATTGGTTGAAGTGGCGGGTAAGCCTGATTGGGATTGGAAAGCACCAGCCAAGGACGATGCGCTGATCGCGCAGATTTCGGCGCTGGCCGAAACCGACCTGCGCACCGCGTTCCAGTTGAAGCAAAAGCAGGCCCGCTCGCAAACCATCGACAAGATCTGGGAGCGCGTGTTCACCGAACTCAAAGTCGGACAAGAGGGCGGCCCGAATTCACAGACCGTCAAGGACCTGTGCTTCGCGCTCGAATCGAAAATCGTACGCACGCAAATCCTCGAAGGCGAGCCGCGCATCGATGGCCGCGACACCCGCACCGTGCGCCCGATCAGCATTCGCAACAGCGTGTTGCCGCGCACCCATGGCTCGACCCTGTTTACCCGTGGCGAGACGCAAGCCTTGGTGGTAGCCACTCTTGGCACCGCGCGTGACGAGCAGCGCATCGACGCGCTGATGGGCGAGTACACCGACCGCTTCATGCTCCACTACAACATGCCTCCCTATGCGACCGGTGAAACCGGCCGCGTGGGAACGCCCAAGCGGCGCGAGATTGGACATGGCCGCTTGGCCAAGCGTGCTCTGGTGGCCGTGTTGCCGAAGCCGGAAGATTTTGCCTACAGCGTGCGCGTGGTCTCGGAAATCACCGAGTCGAACGGTTCGTCCTCAATGGCTTCAGTCTGCGGCGGTTGTCTCGCGATGATGGACGCTGGCGTTCCGTTGAAAGCACACGTCGCTGGTATCGCGATGGGTCTGATCAAGGAAGGCAACAAGTTTGCTGTCCTCACCGACATCCTTGGTGACGAAGATCACCTCGGCGACATGGACTTCAAGGTGGCAGGGTCGGATACCGGCATCACTGCGCTGCAGATGGACATCAAGATCCAGGGCATCACCAAAGAGATCATGAAGGTCGCGCTGGAACA
>JANNCZ010000422.1:0-1739 GCA_031387185.1 Burkholderiales bacterium | reverse complement strand
CTTCAACGC
Source organism: Burkholderiales bacterium (assembly GCA_031387185.1). Classification (GTDB taxonomy): domain Bacteria; phylum Pseudomonadota; class Gammaproteobacteria; order Burkholderiales; family JAEUOS01; genus CANJDH01. The sequence continues at coordinate 1,730 of JANNCZ010000422.1, read as the reverse complement.
CGCGCCGCCATCGTCACCGCACCCCAACCCTTTAAATACCAGCAGGCAAGCACATGGGCAAAGTCACCGGATTCCTCGAACTGCAACGCGAGGAAGAAACCTACGAAGCACCGCAACTGCGCAAGAAGCATTACCGCGAATTCGTCATGCATCTTGCCGACGATGCGGCGCAAAAGCAGGGCGCGCGCTGCATGGATTGCGGCATCCCGTTTTGCAACAACGGCTGCCCGGTCAACAACATCATTCCCGACTGGAATGATCTCGTGTTTCGCGGCAATTACCGCGAAGCACTCGAGGTGCTGCACTCGACCAACAACTTTCCCGAGTTCACCGGGCGCATCTGCCCCGCACCTTGCGAAGCCGCCTGCACGCTCAACATCAACGATGACGCGGTCGGCATCAAATCGATTGAACACTTCATCATCGACAAGGGCTGGGAAGCAGGTTGGGTCACACCGCAGCCGTCCAAGATCAAGACCGGCAAGAAGGTTGCCGTAGTCGGCGCAGGCCCGGCCGGCATGGCCGCCGCGCAGCAGCTCGCGCGCGCCGGTCACGCTGTCACCGTGTTTGAAAAAAATGACCGCATCGGCGGTCTGCTGCGCTATGGCATTCCCGATTTCAAAATGGAAAAGGGCCTCATCGACCGCCGCGTCGAACAGATGCAGGCCGAGGGCGTCACCTTCCGCAGCAGCGTGCTGATCGCAGATAAAAAGGATGCGCTCGACCCACGCATCACCAATCTCGCCAAAGAAACCATCGCACCCAAGCAACTGCTCGCCGATTTCGACGCCGTCGTCATCTCGGGTGGCGCAGAGCAGCCGCGCGACCTGCCGGTGCCGGGGCGCGAGCTCAAGGGCATTCACTTCGCAATGGAGTTTCTGCCGCTGCAAAATCGCGTCAACGCTGGCGACAAACTCAAGGATCAAATCCTCGCCACCGGCAAAAACGTCGTCGTCATCGGCGGGGGTGACACCGGCTCCGACTGCGTCGGCACCTCAAACCGCCACGAAGCCAAATCGGTCGCGCAGTTTGAGCTGCTGCCGCAACCACCCGAAGAAGAAGACAAACCGCTGGTGTGGCCCTACTGGCCGACCAAGCTGCGCACCTCGTCGAGCCACGAAGAAGGCTGCGAGCGCGACTGGAGCGTCGCCACTAAACGCTTCGAGGGCAAGAACGGCAAAGTCGAAAAGCTGATCGCCTGCCGCCTTGAATGGAAAGACACAGGAGGGCAAATGCGGATGACCGAGGTTGCAAACAGCGAGTTCGAAATGAAAGCCGACCTGGTCTTGCTCGCGATGGGTTTCGTCTCGCCAGTGCAAGTGGTAGTCGATGCCTTCGGCGTCGACAAGGACGCGCGCCAAAACGCCAAGGCCGCCACCGAAGGCGACAAGGCCTACAAGACCAATGTCGCCAAGGTATTCGCCGCCGGTGACATGCGCCGTGGCCAGTCACTCGTGGTGTGGGCGATCCGCGAAGGGCGGCAGTGCGCGCGTGCCGTCGATGAATTCTTGATGGGCGCGTCGAACTTGCCGCGTTAACTACGCGCGTTGCCGTATCGGCATCCGCGCTCAAGGGATTGAAAGCCTTCCCCACCAACGGTTATTGGCCGCGTAAACTTCGACGGGCATTGCCCTGCCACCGTGTCACAACAGACGTGCCGCTTGCCCCTGTGCCGTAAGCAGGGCCACTGCAGCCCTGTCGAACGAGACAAAGGTCGCCCCGCCGAGCCA
>JANNCZ010000412.1:0-3660 GCA_031387185.1 Burkholderiales bacterium | reverse complement strand
CACGCTCCAGCGCGCAACATCCTCCGCAATCATTTCGGCCAATCGCTTGGGTGTCGCCGTTTTGGCCTGAACACCGAAGCCCACGAAGCGCTGCTGCATCTCGGCCGGCGCAAGCGCCCGGTTGATGGCGTCATTGAGTTTGTTCACCACATCGGGCGGCGTGTTGGCGGCGGCAATGAAGCTGAACCAGGTTTCTGCCGCGTAACCCGGCAGCGCGCTGCCGACGGTCGGCGCGCCCGGTGCGAGCGGAGTCGGCTCGGCCGAGGCGACGCCGAGCAGCTTGAGCTTGCCGTTGGCGATGAAGCCATTCATCGCGGACGAGGCCGAGGTGATGAGCATCTTGACTTCGCCGGCCACGACAGCGTTGGTGGTCGGGGCCTGGCCCTTGTAGGGGATGTGCATCATCTTCACGCCGGCGCTGCGCGCGAACAGCTCGCTGGCGAGATGGCCAAATGAGCCGGTGCCGGCCGAAGCGAAATCAACCGGCGAGGTTTGCTGCCTGAGATAGTCGATGAAGCCTTTAAGGTCATTGGCGGGCACCGACGCAGGGATCACCAGAAACAGGGGGGAGAGCGACACCAGCGCTATTGGCGAGAAATCCTTGATGCCGTCGATGCCGGGGTCTTTGACAACGAAGGGTGCGACCGCGACGATGCCGCTGTTGATGAACAACAGGGTGTGGCCGTCAGGGGTCGAGCGCGCCACTTCGCGCGCGGCGATGAGGCCGCCTGCACCGGGTTTGTTCTCGACCAGCACCGGCTGGCCAAGGGATTTTTGCAACGGGTCTTGCAGGGCACGCGCCATCAAATCAGTGGTGCCGCCCGCCGGGTAGGGAACGATGAAGCGAATCGGCTTGGACGGAAAAGCTTGTCCGAATGCAGCGCTGCTGGTTGCCAAAGCCACGCCCGCTGCCAGTGCTGCCAGCCCGGTTCGAACAAAGACGGAAATGCGCATGCCACTCTCCTTGAATTGCCAAGCCTATTTGAGCAGATGGCGCGCAATCACCATGCGCTGGATCTGGTTGGTGCCTTCAAAAATCTGCGCCAGCTTGGCGTCGCGCATCATGCGCTCGACCGGGTAATCCTTGGTGTAGCCATAGCCGCCGAACACCTGCACGGCGTCGGTGGTCACTTGCATGGCCATGTCGCTGCCGAAGCATTTGGCATGACTGGCGAGAACGGTGAGGCGCGCGAAGTCGCCATCGTCACCGGCGCGTGCGCATTCATAGACCAGGGCGCGCGCGGCTTCGATCTGAATCGACATGTCTGCCAGCATGAACTGGATGCCCTGAAACTCGGCGATGCTGCGCTTGAACTGCTTGCGCTCTTTGGCGTAGGCCACCGAGGCATCGAGCGCGCCCTGCGCCAGCCCGACGGCTTGCGCGCCGATGGTGGGGCGGTTCATGTCGAGTGCGCGCATCGAGGCGCGAAAGCCCTTGCCTTCTTCGCCGACGAGGTTCTCAGCCGGTACGCGCACATCATCGAGAAAGATCGGCGTGTTGGGCGCGCCGCGCCACCCCATCTTGCGCTCGTGGCGGCCGAAAGTGATGCCCTTCATTTTTTTCGGCTCGATGATGAAGGCGCTGATGCCCTCTGCGCCGGACGATCCGCTGGTGCGTGCGAACAACACGATGTAGTCGGCGATCACGCCGTAGCTGCACCATTGCTTGCGGCCATTGAGCACGTAGGAGTCGCCATCCTTCACGGCACGCGTGTTCATGGCACTCACGTCCGAGCCGGCTTGCGGTTCTGAAATCGCGATGGCAGTGACGACGCCGCCACGGGCGATGATGGGGAGAAACCGTTTGCGCTGCTCTTCCGAGCCGAAGTGCAGCAGCGGCATGGTGAACATGGTGTTGAGGCCCGCAATCGAGCCGCAGGCCGGTGAGGCGCGCGAGACTTCTTCGCGTGCCATGCACAGCATGGTCAGGTTGCCATTGGGGCCACCATAGGTTTCGGGTACCAGCAATTGCATCAGGCCCATGTCACCAAAGATGGGCAGGAGTTCATCGGGGAAGCGGTCGTTCTCGTCGATTTCGGCAGCGATCGGCGCGACGTGTTTTTCGACCATGCGGCGGATGCTGTCGCGGAAGGCGAGTTGGTCTTCGGTGAAAGGCATGGCGGTTCTCTACAGTGGCGAACGTTTTGGCGGAAAAGGGGCGGAAAAGCACGTGCAAGTCAGCGCACCGGCCGGGCGCGAGGCAATTCAGAGCGCGACGGCATGGCACTTGTTCTTACGAAATGACACTTGTTTTTAATGGTAGCACCATTTAGAATACTTGCTCCGCCACTTCCCGTCAAGCGCATTGCGTTTGCGCTGACCCCGCCGCCCCATGTCAACTACCGCCGCCACCGCCATCGACTACTCCCGCTACGAATGCCTGAAGATCGAGAAGGAAGGCAAGCTCGCCATCGTCACCCTCAACCAGCCCGAAACCGGCAACCGCATCGCGCACCGCTTTCACGTGGAGTTGCAGGACATCTGGGCCGATCTGTCGCGCGACAAGGGCGTCAACGCCATTCTGCTGCAAGGCTCGGGAAAATATTTCAGCGTGGGCGGCAATGTCAAGGGCATGCTGGATCGCCCCGGTGGTGATGTGTTCGAGGAAGGCGAAATGATCGAGCCCACCGGCGGGCGGCGCATCGTGCAAAACATCCTTGACTGCGACCAGCCAGTGGTGTGCGCGGTCAACGGCGATTGCATTGGCCTTGCGGCCACCATTGCACTGCTGTGCGACATCACGGTGGCATCCGAGACGGCGCGCATTGGCGATCCGCACGTGAAGATCGGCCTCGTGGCCGGTGACGGCGGCGCGGTGATCTGGCCGCTGCTGGTAGGGCCAAACCGTGCCAAGGAGTATTTGATGCGCGGCACGCTCATCAAGGGCGCGGAGGCTGCACGCATCGGGCTGGTCAATCACGCAGTGCCGGTCGAGCAGGTCTACGCCAAGGCACGCGAGATCGCTGAAGAACTTGCCAATGGCCCGACCTGGGCGATCCGCTGGACCAAGCTGTCGGTCAACAAACAATTGAAAGATCAGTTCAACCTCATCATGGATACGTCTTACGCACTGGAGATGATGACGTTCCAGACTGAAGACCACAAGGAAGCCGTGCGCGCCTTTGTCGAAAAGCGCAAGCCGGTGTATAGCGGGCGTTGACGAGCCAGTTCCATTCCGTTTCACTTCACTCAACGCACGCGCAATCGGACCGCAATGGCTACCGCTCCCTCCAGTCTCGTCTTCGCGCCTGTGCATACGCGGCGCGCGTTTGAGGAAATTTGCCTGCGCATTCGCGAGCAACTCACCGCCGGTGCGCTCAAGCCCGGTGACAAGCTGCCGGCCGAGCGGGACCTGGCGCAGCAAATGGGCGTCGGCCGCAACGCCTTGCGCGAGGCTTTGCGCAGCCTTGAAATTGCCGGCATCGTAAGACTGCAAAAAGGCGTCAAAGGCGGCGCCTTCATTCACGACGGCGATCCTGACCGCATGAATCAGGTGGTGCAGGATATGTTCTCGCTCGGCTCGATCTCGATGGACGAACTCACCGAGGCGCGCATTCACACCCAGGACATGGTGGTGCGCCTCGCCTGTGAGCGCGCCACCAAGGCTGATTTTGATGCCATCGAGGCCAATCTTGCCCATACCGAATCGGTGACGCATGC
>JANNCZ010000404.1:0-3646 GCA_031387185.1 Burkholderiales bacterium | reverse complement strand
CATGTCTACAATAATATACTATTTTAATCATAAAATCAACATATTACATGCCTACATATTTACCCCACCCAAAACACCTATCCTCTTGATTTCAGAGCAATTTCAGATCAAAAATAGGGGGCGAAGCGGGGGAACTTCAGTCTAGTGTGCGTAGACCGTCCGCCCGCAACTCACCAACCCGGATCAGTCACCAGCTCCGGCGAAGCCAAGCTGCATTGCGCTACCATGACGTATCCAAGTGTGGCTAACGATTGTTCGATTGGAAGCGTCCGGCAGTCTGCGAACTGAGGCGGCAACCTCGCCAGAATTTGTCGGCAGCCAGCCACTCTTGTGCCGGTTGTCGAGGAGCGCAAATGCACAAGTTCCAACGTCGAATTTTCCTGACCGCTGCCGTAGGTCTCGCGGCGCACTCCATGCCTGCGCTCGCACAAACCGAACGCAAGGTGCGGCGGATTGGTTATTTCAGCCTGGGAAACGCCCCGGCCACTGCCGCCTTTCTTGCCGCATTTCGCGCTGGCATGCTGGAGCTGCGCTGGCTTGAGGGGCGCGACTATGTTATCGATGCCCGCTACGCCAACGGCGTAGCACAGGCGAGCCCGGCCTTGGCCACTGAGCTTATCGCAACGCAGCCTGATCTGCTGCTGGTGCCTGCGGAAGAGCACGCGCGTCTGCTCGCACGAGGGACTAAAACGATACCGATCGTGTTTGCCATATCTCAAGACCCGGTCGGGAACGGGCTCGCGGCGAGCCTGCGACAGCCCGGCGGCAATTTGACCGGCCTGACGAGCCTCGCGACCGAACTCTCGGCCAAACGGCTGCAACTGCTCAAAGAGGCATTTCCACGCGTTGTGCATGTCGCCCTGCTACTTGAACCGAACAGTGTGGGAAGCGTTTCGCAAGCGAAGGAAATCGAGAGGGTGGCACCGCGCCTGGGGATGCGCATCACTCAGATTGAAGTGAAGCAACCCGCAGATATCGAGCCGGGTATCAAGCGCACCGCTGCGCTCGGCGCCCAAGCTTACATGGCGACTGCGAGCGGCATAACAAACAGTGAACGTCAAGCGATTGTCGATCGCATTGCTGTCCTCAAGGTTCCGGCCATGTTCCCGGTTAGCCAGTACGTGGAAGCTGGCGGATTGATGTCCTACGGGGCTTCCTTCGCGGACAATTATCGGCGCGCCGCTACTTACGTAGACAAGATCTTCAAGGGAGCGAAACCGGGCGACCTGCCGATCCAGCAGCCGATCAAGTTCGAGATGGTCGTGAACATGAAGACCGCCAAGGCGATGGGTTTCAAGTTCAGCGAAGCGTTCATGATTCGGGTTGACCGGGTGATCGAATGAGGTGCGATGATTGGTCAACGCTGCCGGGGCGCGCGAATGAATGCGCCTGGCTAGCCCGGCCGATCCAGCGAGTCGGACATGTTCTGTGGGAGGTGAGTAAAACGGGATGAGGATTAAATTGGAATCCTCATACCCTCTGAAACCTGCTTCCACCAAGGCTTACATCGATATGCATGCCTGTCATCCGCTCCCAGAGCGGCTCTTGGCGGCATGGCACACGTCGATTGGACGGACGGGCCTGGCGTACAAACTAACTCGCAACGTCAACGAGCACCCATAAGCCCGGCTTCGCGTCACCCTGCCCCGCCGCCAGCGCGACGAACTCGCCCGCACACAGATCCAGCAAGTCTTTCGCACCGGCCTTCTTCGCCCACCCGGCGGCACCGGCGCGATCCACGCCGGATACCAGCACATGCGCCACGTGATCGACGCGAAAGCGAATCGATCGCGCAGGCTTGCCTGAGCCATCCACCACCGGCTCGATCCCCACGCTGCCGCCGTGACCCAGCAGGTGCGACATCGCAGCATAGGTGCGCAGCGCCGCCCGCGGATTGAACACGCGGTCGATGAAGCCATTGCGTGGAAAGTAACCGCGGTCGACATCCACGAAGGTGTCGAACACATAGCGCACCTGCGGTGACAGGCGCGCCGCGAGCAGGTCCCCGGCGGCCAGCCGTGCGGTATCGACGTCGTCGTCACGGCAGCGCGCAATGCTGGCGCCTGTCACAAAGGTGGCTAGGGTGGCCAGTGGCTTGTATGGCCTGCACGCGATTCCTCGCCTGCGCGAAAACCTAGGCCCGGTCGCTGACGAAAAGCCTGGAGATGCCCCGTACAATCGCCTCCTCTGGAGACTGCACTCGTCTTCACCACCGGCTTGAATGAGAATGGCATGAACAAGCGTGACTCCGTACTTGCATTGATCGCGCTTGGTGCCTCGCCACTGACCTCCCTCGCGCAACCGCAGGCAAAAGTCTGGCGCATCGGCTTGCTCTCATCCTTGGCCGGCCCGAACGCAGCCACCGACGCCTTCCGCGACCAACTACGCATCCTCGGATACGTCGAAGGGCAGAACGTCGCATTCGAGTACCGCTGGTCGGCGGGAGCCGATGCGCGTCTGCCGGAAATGGCGGCCGAGTTGGTGCAACTCAAAGTCGATGTCATCGTGACCCATGCCGGTTTGCCGCCTGCCGCAGCCAAGCGCGCGACCAGCACCATCCCGATCGTCACCATGGCGACGGCCGATCCGGTCGGCCAGGGCCTGGTCGCGAGCCTCGCCCGTCCCGGTGGCAACCTCACTGGCCTGAGCATGATGTCGACCGACCTCACCGGCAAGCGGGTCCAGTTGCTGCGCGAGTTCGTTCCCAAGGCTACCCGGATCGCCGTGCTGGCCATGAAAGGCACGCCCGCCACCCCGCTTTTTCTCGAGCAGATGCACGCGGTGGCGCAGCAGTTGGGCCTGACGCTTGCCGTCCACGAAATCAACGAGGCAGCGGCACTCACAGGCGCGTTCGCTGCCATGCAGCGCGCCGGCGCCCAGGCCTTGATCGTGCAGCAAGCCCCGCTTACCGGTGCCAATCGCAAGCTGATCGTGGCCCTCGCCGCCAAGCATCGCCTGCCTGCGATGTACGATCTGCGCACCTTTGTCGATGACGGCGGCCTGATGTCCTTCGGACCCAATATCAACGACTTGCACCGCCGCGCCGCCTTGTATGTGGACAAGATTTTCAAAGGCGCCAAGCCTGCCGATCTACCGGTGGAGCAACCCACGATATTCGAGATGTTCATCCATCTTGGAACCGCCAAGGCGCTCGGTTTGAAAATCCCCCAGTCCCTGCTGATCAGTGCCGACAAGATCATCGAGTAGGTAAGCGAATCGCCGGTAGCGGCCGGCGTGCGCTGGCACACGATGCGTAGCCCCTGGATAGCGGCGGCGCCTCACCGGGGCAAGGGGTCAGACGCCGTGGAGGTCGGCGAACATCGGCTGGCGGCCCGGCGCAGACATTCCCGGCTATGGAGCCCGCATTGCCACACCATTCCCGCGCGGGGTGAGTGTGCGACATCGCCATCCATGCTTGCAGTCTTTACCTTGACGGACCTCGATCAACAAAGTAGCCTGCGCACTCCCAGCCAACCGACATCGACATGGCCGCCGTCGCCGAAAAATTCATCCTCTACACCCAGCCCGGGTGAAGCAGCTGCCTCCGAACGAAAGAGTTTCTTTCGCAGAAGAGCATCGATTTCGTCGCCATTGACGTGTTGAACGACATTGGCGGGCGCGAGAAGCTGCTCGCCCTGGGCGTGCG
>JANNCZ010000376.1:0-1858 GCA_031387185.1 Burkholderiales bacterium | reverse complement strand
CAGCCGGTGAGCAGATTCTCCATCACCGACAGGCGCTCGACCAGGTTGTATTCCTGAAACACCATGCCGATGCGGCTGCGCGCCGCGCGCAGTTCGCTGCCGGACAACTTGACGACGTCACGGCCTTCAAAGATGATCTCGCCCGAGGTCGGCTCAACCAGCCGGTTGATACAGCGGATCAGGGTGGACTTGCCAGTGCCTGACGGCCCGATGATGGCGGTGATGTCGCGCCCTTCGATGTCAAGGGAAATGCCGCGCAACACTGGTTTGCCGGAGACGTATTCCTTGCTGAGGTGTTTGATCGAGAGCATGGGTCTCACTTCTTGCCGTAGGCGCTGTCGTGGTCGAAGTGGAGCGACTGAATGCGCAGGTAATTTCCGTCACGCAGCGCTACTGCCCGGCACTGTTGGCTAATGCGAAAACTGAATTTTCCCGGCCGCTCCTCAAGCGCCTCCCATTTGAGGCCGTGATCCTGATACACCACCGGCCACTCCATTTTTCTCAGTTTCTGAAGCGCCTTCAGCACTTGACGCAAGGGTGCGGCATCCAGTGCAAACAACTGCGCCTGAAATGCCGGGAGATTCAGATCGAGCAGAACGCGCGCCATCAGCGCGCTTTCGCTGTTCTGGCCTTCAATACCGCCTCGATCTTGGCATTGAATTTCTTCATGTCTGTTTCAGCGGGTGGATTTTTTTTCATCCACGCGTCGGCTTGCTCGAGGTTGGCGCGCATCTCCGGCGTGTGCAGCCAAGCATCGCCTACCGGAATCACCTTCATCGGACGCAGCATGAAAGCACCGCCCTCCTGCGCTTCTACCTGAAAATACTTTCCAGCCAAATGCTTGCCCATCGACAACTGGCCGCTGGCACCGATCTGTTTCAACATGGCCTATCTCCTTGAATCATGCAATCATGCAGCATGATAGCAGGCTCAAAGCGGGCCCGGCGGTGCGAGCGTGGTAAGAGGTTGGCGCGGCGGTCACGCGGCCGCTATTTTTTCTTCGCCTTCGCGGCCTCCGCGTTGATCTGCTCCACGCGTTGCTTCTCCTTGTCAAACGCCTGCCGGTTGAAGCTCTCGCCTGACCCAGCGGCAACCTTGCGCACGATCTCCCACTGCTCCTTATAGGTTACCGGCACCCAACGGTCCGCGCCCTGAAAGCCCTTGACCATCTCGGGCGGATATTTGAACTGCGTGGTGCAGTCGCGAATCTTCGCTTGCAACGCGGGCGCGAGGTCATGCGCCATCGACAGGCCGCCAGGCGGGAAGAACGGCGATTGCCAGATGATGCGAAAGTCATCGCGCTTGACCACGCCGCGTTCGGCCAGGCGCAGGAGAATGTCGTGCGCAATCGGCGCGGCATCGTAATCGCCTGCGGCCACGCCGAGAATCGAGTTGTCGTGCTTGCCCGAATAGACCACCTTGTAGTCCTTGTCGGGTGTCAAGCCGTCAGCGGGAAACAGCGCACGCGGGGCCATGTTGCCGGAGTTGGACGAGGGCGTGGTGTGCGCGACCTTTTTGCCTTTTAGATCGGCGAGCGTCTTGTAGGGGCTGCTCGCCTTGACGATCATCCAGAGCTGGTAGCCTTGAATCTCGAGCTTGCTGCCGCGCTCATTACCGCGAATGGCAAACGGGATCGCGCCCGCGACATTGACCGCGAACGCCGTGTCGCCGGTGGACAGGGTGCCGATGTGCATGCGCCCGGAGCGCAGCGCTTCAATCGCCGCAGCGGAGGACACCACGTCGTAGTAGCGCACCTTCCTGCCGGTGCAGGTGCCAAGATAATCGGCAAAGGGCTTGGTCAGTTTCTGAAACTCGGCCGGGTCGTCCAGCGGCGAGTTGGAGAAGTAAAGCGTCTCCG
>JANNCZ010000373.1:0-2446 GCA_031387185.1 Burkholderiales bacterium | reverse complement strand
CGTTTCACGGGCCGCCGCCACAAACATTCCAGCTGCGCGCGCCTGTGGAATGTCTTCACCCAGCGCTGCGGTGTCGAGTGCAGCCAGCCCATGAATGCGCGCCAGCATTTCCGGGGAAGCGTCCGCAGCATCTACCTTGCCTCCGGGAAATACATGTGCTTCGCCAAGCACGTCCGACAAGCCGCTGCGCTTGACCATGAACACTTCAAAGCCTGCCGGCGCTTCTCGCAACAGCAGCACCGTGGCGGCATCGCGCGGAATCGACACCTCACCCTTGTTCGCATCCGGACCCAAAGTCATCGCTCCCGCCCGCTATCTGAATTGACAAGCGGCGCAGTTTAGCTGGTACGCGCACGCCGTCCGGCGCAGGCGCATGGCGCTGTGGATCGCCCGGTACGGCCGGTGCATTCGGCCGGTGCATTCGGCCGGTGCATTCGTTTGGCCGGATCGACAAGCGACAGCGGCGCAGTTCATCCGGCTTCCCTTACACTTGCACTCTCGTTGACTCACATCCGGCTCAATCTCCATGCATGATTTCATCATCAGCGGTGCCTCGGTGCATGACGGCCTCGGCAATCCCGCACTACAAACAGACGTTGCGGTAACCCAGGGCCGCATTAGCGCCATCGGGCGCGCTGCCGGTCCTGCCAGGCAAACCATCGATGCACATGGCCTCGCGCTCATGCCCGGCATCGTCGATCTGCATACCCACTACGACGCGCAGATCACGTGGGATCGCACCATGTCACCGTCCCCTGCACTGGGCGTTACGACAGCCGTCATCGGCAATTGCGGCTTCGGCATCGCGCCCTGTCCGGCGCCGGTGCGCGAGACCATGATGAAAAATTTGTCGGTGGTTGAAGGCATGGATCTCAACGCGCTGCTCACAGGTACCAAATGGGAGTTTGAGACTTTCGGCCAGTACATGGCTCAGTTGCGCCGCATCGGGCCCTATCTAAACACTGCCGTGTTTGCCGGCCACTCGGTGATCCGCACCGCCGTGATGGGCGAAGCAGCATCGGAAAAAGTACAGCCCTCTGAAACCGAGATGGCCGCCATGCGCGCGCAAGTGCGCGAAGCAATGGACGCCGGCGCGATTGGCTTCGCCTCGTCGTTCTCGCCCAATCACAGCGGCTTTGGCGGCCGGCCAATGCCTTCGACCATCGCCAGCGAAGAGGAATTGCGCGTCCTCACTGGCGTGCTCGGGGACGTACAACGGGGCGTCTTCATGAGCGCCACCGGCACGCGCGCCACGCCTGAAGTGATGGAGTCCATCGCTGCCGCCAATGGCCGCCCCGCCTTCATCTCCACCGTACTGACCATGTACAACGAGGCCGCACCGGAACGCGCCCTCACCTATTACGAGCGCTGCGCCGAGGCCACGAGACGCGGCCACGAAGTCGGCATCCTCACCAGCTGCCAGCCGCTGTCGTTCGATTTCACGCTCACTGACCCGTATGTGCTGCTCAGCCACAGCGCGTTCGACGCGATTGCCGGCGTGCCGCGCGAAAAACTCGCCGGCATTTATCGGGACGTCTCGTTCCGCAATCAATTCCGCGCCAACCTTGCCAATCCCAAAAGCGGCATTTTGTTTCTCGGCAACTGGAACCGCATCGAAGTCAGCGTCGCCGCCACCGAAAAAAATCGCCCCCTCGAAACCCGCACCATCGGCGCACTGGCGCGCGAACGCAATGCCGACCCGGTCGATGTGTTTTTTGATCTCGCGCTCGAAGAAAACCTCGACACCCATTTCATCGGCAAGTTTTTCCAGAACGACGACGCCGGCGTCGCGCCCCTGCTCAAGCATTCCGCAGGCGTCATCACCCTCTCTGATGCCGGTGCACACCTGATCTATATGTGCGACGCCGGCTTTGGCCTGCACTTCCTGTCGCACTGGGTACGCGGCACTGGCCAGTTCACCCTCGAAGAAGGCATCCGCCGTCTCACCAGCGATTGCGCGCGGCGCTTTCGCATTCCCGAACGTGGCCGTCTGGTTGAGGGCGCACCAGCTGACCTGCTGCTATTCGACCCCGCCACGGTCGGCATCTCCAAAGCGCACCCGGTTCACGACCTGCCGGGCGGCGGCTCACGTATGGTGCGCAGTGCCCAGGGCGTGCATGGCGTCTGGGTCAACGGCACGTTGATCCACGATGGCAAAGAGTACGTTGAGCATCCCAAGGGACCGGGGCAGGTGCTCGACCGGTTCAATGCCTGACGTTCGCCTTGCCAAGTCGTTAATCCGGAGAATCATTCGTGAAACTGTCAACACTGATTGCGGCCTTGACGCTTAGCTTTGCGTCGGCCTTGAGTCACGCCCAGCCCTACCCCGCCAAACCAATCCGCATGATCCTCGCCTTCCCGCCCGGCGGGCCGACCGACATCGTGGCGCGGGTGCTTGCGCAAAAGCTCACCGAGCAAATGGGACAACAAGTCATCGTTGACAACA
>JANNCZ010000349.1:0-1532 GCA_031387185.1 Burkholderiales bacterium | reverse complement strand
TGCTCGCCCTTTTGCAGGTGCGGGATGCCGCAGGCGAATTCGATCACTTCGATGCCGCGCGTGACCGAGCCGCGCGCGTCGGGCACGGTCTTGCCGTGTTCTTCGCTGGCGAGCACGGCGAGCTCGTCGAGATTGGCCTGCATCAGGGCGAGGAATTTTTGCATCACGCGCGCGCGGCGCAGCGGTGGCGTGCTGCGCCAGGCTGGGAAGGCGGCTTTGGCGGCTTGTACGGCGGTGTCGATGTCGCGGGCGTTGGCGAAGGAGACGCGTTTGGTGACGGCGCCGGTGGCGGGATTGGTGATTTCACCTGAGCGGGTCGAGGTGGCTTCGACTTTTTTGCCGTTGATGAAGTAGCCGACCGTGGGAATAGGGGTGGACGCTGAGGCGGGAACGAGGAGTTTGGAATCGATGGGTTTGTTCATGGTGGTGTCTCTGAGATCGTTGGTGGGTGCGGTTGTTGGATGGGTAGGTGGTTGAAACCGTTGGTGCGAGAGGATTGTGGCGGTGTGCTGCTGCTGGATTTGGATCAGATGTGTGCTGCGCACCGGGGCTTCAGGCTTTGAATACGGTCAATTTGAACACCTTATCGACCTGCCGGCGCGGCATGATGATCTGCACGTAGTGGGTGGTGTTGCGCTTGCGCCAGCGGCGGGCGGCGTTACGCGTCCATTTCTTCGGTGATGCGCTCGGTCTCGCTCTTGTCTTCGGCTTCGGGGAAGTGATACCAGTCCTTGTGCGGCGACGCGATGCCGCATTCCAGGCATTGGGTCTTGTACCAGCGGTGCGCACAGCCTGGGCAGACGCCTGCCGTCCAGAAGGTGTGCCACTCGGTGCCGCAGGAAGGCAGGCAGACCCAGCGGCTCTCAGCCTTGGGGTGCCAGGCGCAGGCTGGGCAGCGGATTTCGGGTTCTTTCATGCGGATAATTCTAGCGCCCCGCCGCATGCGCGGCCACCGGCAACAGCGCCCACAGCGGCACCGCCTCAATGCCAGCGGCGAGCATGAAGCGCTGCTCGCCGGGGTAGACCACGTAGAGCTTGTCGAGCTTGAGGTCATCGATGGCAATGCGCATCGATGGCGTGATGCGCGGCACATCGGCACGCTTGAACTCAACGCCGATGCGCTGCTGGCCGCGCAGCAGCAGCAAGTCAAGCTCGGCACCTTGATGCGTCGCCCAAAAATAAGCTTCGTCCGGTTTGGCCAGGCGCAACACCTGTTCAAGCGCAAAACCCTCCCAGCTTGCGCCGCAATGTGGGTGTGCGAGCAACGAGGGTAAATCAGTGACACCCATCAACGCGTGCAGCAGACCGCTGTCACGAAAATGAATTTTCGGCGACTTGACCTGACGTTTGCCCAGATTGGCATGCCAGGGTTGCAACTGGCGCACCATCAGGGTTTGGGTCAGCGTATCGAGATAGCGCCTCACCGTCGGCTCGGACACGCCGAGCGAGCGCGCCGGATGAGCGGCGTTCCAGATTTGCCCGTGATAGTGCGCCAGCATGCGCCAGAAACGCAGCATGGCTGGCGCGGCGAT
>JANNCZ010000321.1:0-6438 GCA_031387185.1 Burkholderiales bacterium | reverse complement strand
GTTCCGGCCAAGCCTTTGACGGAGATGCCGCGCACGGCGATCTTTTTCACCAGCTTTTGGTTGTAGGCATCCAGGGCGTCCAGCCGGTAAACCTTATTGTGTTCCTGCTTGTGGGTGGCCGAATAACGCAGCGTGCATAGCGGTTTGAGGCTGGCGATGGCTTCCCGCGCCGGCTCGCTCTCCATGTTCTGCGGCTCGTCCATCACCACGATAGGATGGGTGGACTGAATGAACTCGATCGGCTTCAACCCCGAGAGCCGGTCGTTCGGATTGTTGATCACGTTGGCCGACTTGTTGAACGCGTCGATGTTCAACACCATGAACTGCAATGTGTTCGCCATCGCAAACGCGCGCACGCGCGACACCTGACGGCTGTCGTAGACCCAGGTGTCAAACGGCGGGTTGCCGTAGATGCCGCGAAAATGCTCGCTCATCAGCGCAAGGCTGGTCATCACCCCTTCACGGATCGCCACGCTCGGCACCACGATGATGAATTTCGAGAAACCGTATTTGCGGTGCAACTCGAACGCGGTGCGCAGGTAGACGTAGGTCTTGCCGGTGCCGGTTTCCATCTCGATGGAAAAATTCGGAAACGCAGCCGCTGCCACCGCAGCAGTACCGCCGCCCTGATCCAGCGCTGCAAGGCTCTCCGACTGCGCCACTTCATTCGCAGCCTGCACCGCCCGCAGGTTATCGAGCAGCGCCGCCTCACTCAAGGCAAGCGCATTGCCAATTCCCGTCTCACTCCACAGCCCACCCATGTCAAACGGCGAATCAAGGCGCGTTTGTGAGCCAGAATGCGCCCCCTCTGCGCGCGGCTGCCCGGCGAACACGTTGATAACCGCATTGATCGCATCAAGCTGGTAAGCCTGCCCCGCGTCAAAAAGAATCTTCATGCGGTGTAGAACATCACATCGTGGCTGGTCGCTTCAAGCAGTGCATTGGTCTTGGCCGCATCATCCCCGGCGAACGCCTTGTCGAGACACATCAGCTTTTTCGGCTTGCGCGCAATCATCGCCCGCATCAACGCTGGCGTCACCGCGCTCTCCACGCAGACCAGCAAGGCATCGCCATCGACCGCAAACGCTTCACGCGCAGCCTCGCTCGTCGCATCGTTCGCCGCAATCGCAACCCGCTCCACCCGCGACGCAGGCGGCAAGCCTGCGCGCAGGATCAACTCGTACAACAGCGCCCCGGACGCCACCGATCCATTCAGGTTGTCCGCATGCAGCGCAATCTGCTCCGCCAGCGCTTTCGCGTCTGTCGCATCGCCCGCATCCCACACGCGGAAATTCGATGCTGCCAAACGGAAGGCGCGAAAGCCACGGTCTGGTTCGCCGTTCGCAACCGGCGCGCTCGCACCAAGAGCGATGCTTGATTGCCGGTCAGCATCAGCCTTGTCTTTCGCAGCAGATTCAAGCTTCGCAATCACCCGCCGCACCCGCTCGCGCGTAATGTCAGCGATGGTCGAAAACTTCGGGTTCTCCGTTTTTTCCGGCAACTGCACGAGAATGAACTTGCGATTGCCGCCGTCTTTGGCGTTGAGTTCGAGTACCGCTTGCGCGGTGGTGCCGGAGCCTGCGAAGAAGTCGAGAATGATGTCTTCGTCATCCAAGTCTTCGGATTTGGATGAAAGCTCAATCATTCTGGCGATCAATGTGCTCGGCTTCGGATAGGAAAACGGCGAGTCCTCTCCGAACAGCGTTCTAGCCTCGCGTTTCGCAGAATCGTTACTGCCCACGTCGTTGTGTGACCAAAGGGTGCGTGCTTTCACGCCAGCATTTACCTCACTCAGGAACCGTTTCAAATTCGGCTGCCCATTGCCATCCGCGCCAAAGTGAATTCGATTGTCGTTGATGAGTGTGACCATGTCTTCTTGGCGATAGCGCCAATGCATGTTTGGCCGGGGCGTGTGCTGCGTTCCGTTTGGTGCGTTGATGACGTAGCGGCCATTTTTCCGCTCACCGTCTGCATACAGCGGGATTGCCTTCCACGGGCCGCGCTTATCTTTATCCGGATTCTTGTATCTCGCGTCCATTTCGGCGGAGCGTGCAAGCAATCCGAGGGACGCGCCCGCGAGATTTCGTGCGAAGCAAATTACATATTCGTGGCTCGATGAAAGATGCGCATCATCATTCTTCGTTGTGTAGACTTTTTCCCAAACAATGGAAGCAACAAAATTCTCCTCCCCAAACACCTCATCCATCAAGTGCCGCAGGTTATGCACTTCATGGTCGTCGATGCTGACAAAAATGACGCCGTCTTCGCGCAGCAGGTTGCGCGCGAGGAACAGGCGCGGGTAGAGCATGTTGAGCCAGTTGCTGTGGTAGCGGCCGTTGCTGTCTTTGTTGGCGGATTGGGCAAAACCTTCTTCGCTGATCTGGCCGGAGTAACGCAGGTAGTCTTGCAGGCCCTCGCGGAAATTGTCGGGGTAGATGAATTCGTTGCCGGTGTTGTAGGGTGGGTCGATGTAGATCATCTTGACCTTGCCGTGGTACGAGCGTTGCAACAGCTTGAGCACTTCGAGGTTGTCGCCCTCGATGATGAGATTGCCGGTGCTGTCCCAGTTGACGCTGTCATGCGGCATCGGTGCCAGGGTGCCGTTGGAGACGCTCTGCACATTGCGGAAAGCGTCCATCTTGCCGGCCCAGGTGAGGCCGTAGCGCTCTTTGCCTTCTGCCGCCGCGCCGCCGAGTGCGGCTTTGAGTTTGTCGAAATCGACGCCGCTCTCGGTGAAGACGTGCGGCACTTGCTCGCGCAATGCGGCGAGAAGTTCGGCGGTGAGCTCGACTGAGCTCGCGGGGAGTTTGGGACGAGATTGCGGTGGCTGGGTCACGGATGGCAGGCTCGCAATGGGCGGGACATACGCGTGACATTGTACGGGGAGCTGCTGCCGCTCCATACAGTGGTGCACCCAGCGCATGCCTGGGCTAACATGCACGAATGCAATCCTCTGTCTATGTCGAGTCCAGCGTGGTCAGCTATTTCGCTAACCGCGATAGTCGTGATGTCATCGTCCTCGCACAGCAACAGATTACCCGCGAATGGTGGCGCGATGCTGCGCCGTCATTCGAGTTGTTCGTGTCTGATCTGGTGATTGCCGAGATCAGTCAGGGTGACTCACAAGCCGCGAGTGCGCGCATGGCAGCGGTTTTGCAGATACCGGTACTCGGCCTCGATGCCGATGCAGAGGCGCTTGCCGCGAGACTGCTGCAGGTTGCTGCGCTGCCAAAAAAGGCGGAAGATGATGCCCTGCATATCGCAATTGCGGCGGTCAATGGCATGGAATTCCTGCTGACTTGGAACTGTACCCATATTGCCAATGCGCGCACCCGTGAAATCATCAACATGTGTTGCAGAAATGCCGGATATGATCCGCCGGTGATTTGTACACCCGCCGAACTTGCAGGAGGTTGATATGTGGCAAGACCCCGTAATCGAAGAGTTGCACCGCCAGCGCCAGCAGCATTCAGACCAATTCAAGCAGGACTTGGCAGCGATGGCGGAAAACACCCGCCAGCGCGCGCGGACATTGACTCCTGCCCCGCGCGTGAAGCGTGCAGCGCGTCCACCCAAACGCTTGGCTGATGCGGCGTAACAAGCGGGCGCTGGCGGATAACTGCAACTTTTTTTGCCTACTCGCCCTTGATCCCGGCAGATCGATAGAGACGTTGCCGCTGGAGCGCGTGATCTTCTAGCTCACGACTTCTCCTTGATGTTTTTGTAGCGCCCGGGCCAGGTCGATGTCTTCCTTGTGCGTTTTACGTGTCTTCTTTTGAAACGCGTGTAACACGTACACGCTTTTCTCAAATATCAGATTGAACCTCCAGCAGCCAGTCCATCGCCTGCACTACTGCAATACCCTTGATCGCCGGTGCGCGCACCGGCTGCTCCAGTGTGACCAACAGGCAGCGGGCCTTGGGATATTCCCTCCTCGCCTCCTGCAGGGCGCGCACCTCGCGCTCCAGCGTCGCCGCATCATGAAGGTCGGCACACACTTGAATCAAGGTTTGGCTGCGGTCGAAATGGGTTGCCAAAAAATCGACTTCGTATCCCGACGCGGTGCGCACATAGGCCACCTGTGTCCCGCGCCGCAGGCATTCGTGCAGCACGATGGTTTCGAGCGCATGGCCGGTGTCGGGTTTGTCCGGCACATCGAACAGGGCCATCAAGCCGGTGTCCACCGGATAAATTTTGCGCGGGTTGACCTGACGGCGGCGCTCCGATTCGGTGGCGATGCAAATGCTGGTCACGAGGAACGTGTCTTCAAGGTGCGCGAGATACTCATGCAGGCGCTCTTTGCCGACAGCGACGCCGCGTGATTTGAGATCGTTAAAAAATTTGTTGATGCTGAAGCTGCCTGCGGTGTTGCCGAGCAGTTGCTGCGTAAGCCAGCGCAGCACTTGCGGCTGACTGACATTGTGGCGCTCGACCACATCGCGCAGCAACACCACATCGACATAAGTTTTCAACAACTCGTGACGCTCGCGCGCTTGGGCCGCAGCGGACAAGGCCTGCAATTCGGGAAAGCCGCCATAGGTCAGGTAGCGTTGCAGCATTTGACGCAACGCCGAGCGCTCCGCCTTGGTCAGCCGCAGGCTGGATTTGGCGGGCAGCGCCGCGTGGTGGCGCAGCATTTCGCGGAAGCTGAACGGCGTGACAACCGCCTCCATGGCGCGGCCACGCATGCTGGAGGCGATTTCGCGCGAAAGCAATTTGGCCGATGATCCGGACACAAACAGTTCGATGGTTTCAGAATCCAGAATGCGCCGCGCAAACGTTTCCCAGCCGGCGACGAGCTGAATCTCATCGAGCAAAAACGTGGTCTTATCAAGGTCGCGGCGTGCCGGGTAGAGCTTGTAATACTCTTCAATCACCAACTGCAAGTCGAGTGCGGTCATGCCCGCCAGCCGCTCGTCCTCGAAACTCAAATAGACCAGCGCTTCGCGCGGTGTGCCAAGCTTCAGACGTTCGCCCACAATGCGCCACAGCAGCGAGGTTTTGCCGGCACGGCGCATGCCAATTACGGCAATCGCTTTGTTGGAGACTGCGGGCAGCCAGACATCGCGCGCGGTGAGGGCGGGCACCGGCGCAGCGATGCTGTCAATGATCTTTTGCCGGACCGCGCTGCGGTAGCTGTCCTGCGGGCGGGTGGCCATAGTGGCTTACTTAAATTAGCTTATTTAAAGTACAAATAGTGTAAATATTGTACTCCTTATAAGTACAAATAAAGCAAACCGGCAATACGCTCAGGAGCACCATCAGAAGCGGCGCTGCCCGGCTATTCCCCCTTGATCCCCGCAGCCCGGATAATCGGCCACCACTTCGCGCGGCACACCGCGCGGCACCCACAGGCCATGTCGGATGGCGAGGTAGAGGCCCGGCAAGCCGGCTTCATTGACGGTGGGAATTTCCGGTGTTGCTGGCAGGCGGGTTTTCGCGGTGACGGCCTACGCCGCCGTGCAATTCAGGCATTGGCAGGCGCCCTGCGCGGCGGCGGCGCCTGTGCTGCCGGGAAAGCCGCAGGCGCATTGATGTCCCGCAGATAACCAATCGCCGGGGACCCCATTTTCCGGGCCAGCCTCAACAGGCGATCCATTGCGAAACTCTGAAGCACTTCGCCGGATTCGTATTTGTTGAAGGCATTGAGGCCACCGCCAAAGAGGGCGGCGGCTTCGCGCTGGTTCAATTTCAAATCACTTCGCACCTGCGCTATTTCGGGACCGGACAGCAGCCCCTGCATGTTGCGCACCTGGTCGCGCGTCAGCGCGTAGGCCGCACGCACGGTGGCGTGGTTCCGGATGCGTTGCGCATCGGTGCTCCAGACGTGCGCGCACTTCGCGCATTTGGCGTCATGCAATCCTTCGGCGTCGATGGTCAAGCCCCGGAAATCGACGGTGTCGCTGAATGTTCGCGCCTTGATTTTCACGGCGCCGCAATTTGGACACACGGCGAGACTCGCAGCGGAACCCAAGGCGGCATCGCTTTTGGCCGGTCTGACTTTTCGCGGTTTCATGGTCATGATCCGGAAGTATGCAAGGTCACCAGGCCGGCAAAGTTTCCGCCGGCATCGGCGGCGATGGCGATTTTGAGCGAAAGAGAGATGGTGCCTGAGCCGGGCCGGGGTCTTCGAGTGCTTGCGTATTCGTCCCAGTGAATTTCATATTGGTCAGCGTCAATAAACTCTTCTTCAAACAAGCGGTGAACTTTGCACTTTGGAACCGTCTTTTGAAAATCGCTTCCGGACAATCCGCACAACATCGTGGCGACTTGTTCGTCACCCCAGCCCAATTTTTCTGGCTCTTCACGGAATCGAGTGGGTGATTTTGGGTCATTTTAGAGTTCTGGGAGCATGCAAGTGAGGATTTTGAGCCGCAGATATTCTTCGTCGCGCAGGCCGTATGCGCGTCGCTGGAGAACACGAATTTTGTTGTTGAA
>JANNCZ010000309.1:0-1980 GCA_031387185.1 Burkholderiales bacterium | reverse complement strand
CGCTTGGGCCTGCTCGAAATGCGCGCATTCGAAATGCCGCCGCATGCGCGCATGAGCCTCACGCAACAGTTGCTGATGCGCGCCTTGATCGCGCGCTTCTGGCAGCACCCGTACAAGCCACCGGTGCTCAAGCGTTGGGGTACCGAGCTGCACGACCGTTTCATGCTGCCGTATTTCATCTGGGACGATCTTTCCGATGTGATCGAAGAGCTCAACGACTTCGGTTATGGCTTGAAGGCCGAATGGTTCGCCCCGCATTTCGAGTTTCGCTTTCCGAAACTGGGCGACTTCACCGCAAAGAATGTCCATGTCGAAGTACGCATGGCACTCGAACCCTGGAACGTGCTCGGCGAAGAGGGCTCTTCCACCGGCACCGCACGCTATGTCGATTCGTCGGTCGAGCGCGTGCAGGTGCATGTGACCGGGCTGGTCGGTGACCGCCACATCCTCACCTGCAATGGCCGGCCGGTGCCGCTGCACCCGACTGGCAAAGTGGGCGAATTCGCCGCCGGCGTGCGTTACCGCGCCTGGTGGCCACCCTCAAGTCTGCACCCGACGATTGCGCCGCACGTGCCGCTGGTGTTCGACCTGGTCGACAGCTGGATGAGCCGCTCGCTGGGCGGCTGCCAATACCATGTGGCGCATCCGGGCGGACGCAGCTACGAAACCTTTCCGGTCAACGCCTACGAAGCCGAAGCGCGCCGCCTCGCACGATTTTTCCGTACCGGCCACACGCCAGGAAAAATGCACATCGTGCAAGAGCCGCGCAACCCCAACTATCCGTTTACGCTCGACATGCGGCGCACGCCGCGATGAAAGTGGCGGCATCGATCCGGCGGCACGTGTCCTTGCGTGCCGGTAAGGCTGCGCCGGCAGGCATCAAGGCATAATTTCGCCCCATGCCGCAACACCTGCTCTCCGACTATCCCAAGGCCGACCGGCGCTTTGACGAGCTGCTGCAGGCGCCGCTGATCGCGCGCCCGCACTGGTCGCGCCTGTTCCTCGAATTGCAGGGCGCCGACCCGCAGCGCATGCGCGAACGGGTCGACACGGTCGAGCGCCAGATCCGCGAAAACGGCGTCACCTACAACGTCTACGCCGACGCCCAGGGGCAGGAACGCCCGTGGGACCTTGATGTCCTGCCGATGCTGATCCCGCCCGAGGAATGGCGCGCGATCGAAGACGGCATCGCGCAGCGCGCCGACGTGCTCAATCGCATCCTCGCCGACCTTTACGGCAACCAGTATCTGCTGCGTGACGGTCTGATCCCGCCTGCGCTGATCTTCGGCCACAGCGGTTTCTTGCGACCCGCCCATGGCATGCGCGTGCCCGGCGGCGTCCACCTGCATGTGTACGCGGCCGACCTGGCGCGCTCGCCCGACGGCAAGTGGTGGGTGATGGCGGACCGCTCGCAGTCGCCTTCCGGCGCAGGTTATGCGCTGGAGAACCGCCTGATCGTCTCGCGCATTTTCCCCGAACTATTTCGCGACCTGCACATCGAGCACCTCGCCAGTTTTTTCGCCACCCTGCGCGATTCCCTGGTGCAGTTCGCCCCCGAAGGCGATGGCCCCAAGCTCTCGGTACTGCTGACCCCCGGCCCCTACAACGAGACCTATTTCGAGCACACCTTCCTCGCGCGCTATCTCGGTTTCCCGCTGGTGGAAGGTGGCGACCTGACCGTGCGCGACGGCAAGGTCTGGCTCAAGACCATCGACGGCTTAAAGCGCGTGCATGCGATCCTGCGCCGCCAGGACGATGATTTTTGCGATCCGCTCGAGTTGCGGTCTGACTCGGCGCTGGGTATCGCCGGCCTTACCGATTGCGCGCGCCGCGGCAATGTGCTGGTGGCCAATGCGCTTGGCTCGGGTGTGCTTGAGTCTGGTTCGCTGCTGGGTTTTTTGCCGAAGCTCTCCGAACACCTGACCGGCGAAAAACTCAAGCTGCCATCGGTTGCCACCTGGTGGTGCGGCGAACCGGCTG
>JANNCZ010000299.1:0-15154 GCA_031387185.1 Burkholderiales bacterium | reverse complement strand
TGCGCGGCAGCGGTGTCAATGTGGTGACGATTGCGCCGGGCTACATCCGCACGCCGATGACCGCGGGCAACCCCTATCCGATGCCCTTCCTCACCGATGCACCGGTGTTCGCCGCGCGCGCGGCGGCGGCGATTGCGGCGGGCGCGAGCTACCGCGTGATTCCGTGGCAGATGGGCGTCGTCGCCAAGTTGCTGCGCGTATTGCCCAACTGGCTGTTCGATCGCGCGATGGCCAAAGCGGGCCGCAAGCCGCGTCAGGAATCACAGTGATTGGCGCAGGCACGCCCGCAAGGTGCGAGACAAGCGTGGGCGTAAATGGCGGCGTAAATGGGGTCTGACCCCATTTACGTGGATGCGGTGGGCACGGCGCACCGGCGCGCTGCAAGCGGTGCGCGCATCGCTTGCCTGGTGCCGTCGATCACCGAACTGGTGTGTGATCTCGATCTGGCCGGGCAGCTCGTCGCGCGCACCGGCTTCTGCATTCACCCGCACGCGGCGGTGGCGCGCATCCCCAAAGTGGGCGGCACCAAGGATGTTGATCTCGTGCGTCTGCGCGAACTGGCCCCCACCCACGTGATCGTCAACATCGATGAAAACCGCAAGCCGGTGGTGGACGAGATTGCCCAGTTCGTGCCGCACGTGATCGTCACCCATCCAAATGCGCCGCAAGACAATCTCGCGCTCTATCAATTGATCGGCGGCATTTTTGACCGCGAGGCCGCTGCTGAAAAAATAAGCAAGGCCCTGAGATCCGCTCTGGATGCGGGTCTTGAGACTACTGCCGCCCTGCCGCGTGAGCGCGTGCTGTATGTGATCTGGAAAGATCCGTGGATGACGGTGGCGCGCGATACCTATGTCTCACGCACCTTGGCCGCTGTGGGCTGGGACACCGTGCCAGCCGCATCGGCAGCGCGCTATCCGCAGATTGACGTGATCGGGGCTGCACGTGAAGCCGATGCCGTCTTGCTCTCGTCTGAGCCGTTCATGTTTCGCGCAGCGCACGCCGCCGCGTTGCAGGCGGAACTTGCCGCGCAAGGCTGCGTCAAACCGGTGCGGCTGATTGATGGCGAAATGACCTCGTGGTACGGCAGCCGCGCCATTGCGGGTCTGCGCTATCTGGCAGCGCTGCGCGCAGACGGTTACAAACACGCCGCGCAAAAAGCGTAGAGTGTGAAGTTGCGCGATTCCCTATTTACAGCATGGCCTGATCCACCCACGCGCGAGGAGCTGCATCATGACATTCCGTTCCGGCCTGCTTCAACGCACCGCTTCTGCTGCTTCTGCTTCAGTTGCTTATTTGTGTCCGCTCGTGCTCGTGAGTATTGGACTGCTCACCGCGCCGCTCACCCACGCACAGCAGGTCTACAAATGGACTGACGACAAGGGCGTAGTCAATTACACAACCACGCCACCGTCGCTGCGTAAAGCTGCCGTGGTGGATGTCGCGCCCCCCGTGGCCGGACAAGGCTCGCTGATGGATTACGACGAGTCGCGCTATTGGCGCGCGCGCAGCCAGCGTGAAGCGGCGAACGACATGACGCTGGATCGCATGCGCCGCGATACCGAGAGCCTGCGCCAGGCGCAACTGCAGCAGGACATCGCCAAGGCCGAAGTGGCGGCACAGCAGAAATCTGCCACGCAACGTGCCATTGACCAATGCCGCAGCGAACGCCGCGTCGATTGCGAGTCCCCAGCCGTGAACAACTGGCCGGGCGGTGGTGGTTACACCACGTCAACCTTGTACCCGAATCCGCAATACATCATCGTCAACCGCACGGCAGTGGGGCCAGCGCCCACCCGCCCCTACTTCAGCGTCACGCCCAATTTCACGCCGGGCTACTCGATCCCGCAAATCTATCCGAATCCACGCTGAACGCGGCGCCGGCCGCCGGGCCTGCGCGGGCAGGCTGCGGACGCGCACCCGCCGCGCCGACAACCCGCCGCGCCGCAACATGGCGCAGGTGCCAAAAGCCAGTATGATTGCGCCCTGCGCACAGTGAGGTCTTGCAAAGTTGTCTTAATCAGGGTTTAACGAAGAGCGGATAAAAACAAAAACCGCGCGCAGCGAACACAAGCAGAGACAGCGTGAGTGCAGAAGCGGTTCTCGTATTCTGCGTCACCCTAAAAAGCAAACAGTGAGGGTTTATCAGTGAAAATTGCAAATTACGAAGACTTTATTGCCGGATTGTTTTTCATCCTGTTCGGCGGCTTGGCGGCTTATCTTTCGACCGCCTACAACATGGGCACCGGCGCACGCATGGGGCCGGGTTACTTTCCCTACTGGCTGGGCATGATCCTGGCCGGTATCGGCGTCATTGTGCTACTCAAGGCGCTGGGCAAATCCAAGGCCGACAAACCGACCGGCCTGATCCGGCCCTTGGTGATTTTTGCCGCCATGATGTTGTTCTCCCTCGCCGCAGGTTTTGCCGGTGCCAGTCCGAATGCCTCACTCGCCATCGGCACAGTAGCTGGCTGCGTACTGGCCTATTTCATCGGCATGCGTTCGATGGCGCTGATTCTCGGATCGGTCTCAATCTTCGGCCTGATGCTCAAGAGCCTTGGGCTGGTGGTGTGCGTCACCCTGCTGGTGATTGTTGCGTCGCTGGCCAGCCATGAAGCCAAAAAGAAAGAAGTCATCATTGGCATCATCGTGCAGTGTGCGATGGCGGTCGGCATCTTTGTGTATGGCCTTAAGCTGCAAATGCCCACCTGGCCTGACATGGAAGAGTTGCAGCGCCAGTTCAAAACCGACGACAAAGCCAAGCGGTAAAGGGAGAACAACATGGATGCAATGAACACCCTGATGGCTAATTTGTCGCTTGGTTTCGCGACCGCCTTCACCCTGCAAAACCTGATTTACTGTTTCGTTGGCTGCCTGTTGGGCACGCTGATTGGCGTGCTGCCCGGCATCGGGCCGATTGCCACCATCGCCATGCTGCTGCCGGCCACCTACGCGCTGCCACCGATTGCCGCGCTGATCATGCTGGCCGGTATTTATTACGGCGCGCAGTACGGCGGCTCGACCACGGCGATTCTGGTCAACCTGCCGGGTGAGTCAAGCTCGGTGGTGACCATGCTCGATGGTTACCAGATGGCCCGCAAAGGGCGGGCCGGGGCCGCGCTCTCTGTGGCTGCGATGGGATCCTTCATTGCCGGCTGCTTCGGCACGCTAATCCTCGCGGCGTTTGCCGCGCCGCTCGCTGAACTCGCGTTCAAATTCGGCCCGGCCGAATATTTCTCGCTGATGGTGCTGGGCCTGATCGGCGCAGTGGTGTTGGCCTCCGGCTCACTCATTAAAGCCATCGGCATGATCATCCTTGGCCTGTTGCTCGGTTTGGTCGGCACCGACGTCAACACCGGCACTGCGCGATTCTCGTTCGGCATTCCTGAGCTGTCAGACGGCATCGGCTTCATCAGTGTGGCGATGGGCGTGTTTGGCTTTGCCGAGATCATCGTTAACGTCGACATGAAGGAGCAGCGCGAGACCTTCACCAACAAGGTCGAAGGCCTGATGCTGTCGTGGAAGGACTTTAAGGAATCTTTCCCGGCGATTGCGCGCGGCACCGGTATCGGCTCCCTGCTCGGCATCCTGCCTGGCGGCGGCGCACTGCTCGCGGCGTTTGCCTCGTACACGATTGAAAAGAAAATCGGCAAGAACCCGCAGCCGCCGTTTGGCCAAGGCAACATCCGCGGTGTGGCCGGCCCAGAGGCCGCCAACAACGCTGGTGCACAGACTTCCTTCATCCCGCTGCTCACCCTGGGCATTCCGCCCAACGCGGTGATGGCGCTGATGGTCGGCGCCATGACGATCCACAACATCCAGCCCGGCCCGCAGGTGATGACCTCGAACCCGTCCCTCTTCTGGGGCATGATTGCTTCGATGTGGATCGGCAACCTGATGCTGGTGATTCTGAATCTGCCGCTGATTGGCATGTGGGTACAGTTGCTCAAGGTGCCGTATCGCATCCTCTACCCGGCAATTTTGATGTTCTGCTGCATCGGTGTGTTCTCGGTCAACAACAACTCGTTTGACGTGTTGATCACCGTGCTGTTCGGCGTGCTCGGCATCGTGTTCCTGAAATTGGGTTGCGAGGCGGCACCGCTGTTGCTCGGCTTCATCCTCGGGCCGATGATGGAAGAAAACCTGCGCCGCGCCATGCTGCTCTCGCGTGGCGACCCGACGGTGTTCCTCACGCGGCCGCTGTCTCTGACCATGCTGCTGATGGCGCTGGCGATGGTGGTCATCATCTCGCTGCCGGCGATCTCGAAGAAACGCGAAGAGACTTTCGTCGAAGAGTGATGTAGCGTTGTTGCATGGCAGGCGGGGCGCGATGCGCCCCGTTTGCTTTTTGGCAGATCGATGGTTGTTGTGCAGCCAGTGCCCGGTAGCTGCGGCAGACCCTGATGGAGATGATATGACTCTGTGGAAAACCTTGGTGGGAGCCATTCTTGGCGCAGTTTCCCTGTGCGCCCAGGCGCAGTATCCGAACAAGCCGATCCGCATGGTGGTGACGTTTCCCACCGGCGGCGCACCGGACATCCTGGCGCGCATCTTTTCAGAGAAAACCACGCTGGGGCAAGCCGTGGTGGTGGACAACAAGCCGGGTGCCGGTGGCAACATTGGCGCGGAGATTGTTGCCAAAGCGCCGGGGGATGGCTACACCATCGTCATGGCGACGGTGGGTACCCATTCGATCAATGGCGCGCTTTACAGCAAGATGCCCTACGACATGGTGAAGGACTTCACGCCCATCGGCCTGATCGCCTCCACGCCGAACCTGCTGGTGGTCAACAACAACCTGCCGGTCAAAACCGTGCCCGAACTGATCATCTACATGAAGGCCAATCCGAACAAGCTGTCGTTCGGCTCTCCGGGCATCGGTAGTTCGATCCACGTGTCCGGTGAATTGTTCAAGTCGATGACCGGCACGCAAATGACCCATGTGCCATACAAGGGGCGCCAGTTCGCGCTGCCCGACTTGCTCGGCGGCTCGATCCAGCTGATGTTCGACAACATGCCCTCCGCGCTGCCGCTGGTCAAGGAAGGCAAGCTGCGCGCGCTCGGCCAGACCGGCGCGAAACGCTCGCCCTCCGCACCCGATGTGCCAACGATTGCCGAGCAAGGCCTGCCAGGTTTCGAGGCGACGGCGTGGTTTGCGTTGTTCGCACCGGCCGGTACGCCCAAGGATGTGGTGGCCAGGCTGAATACAGAAATACAGCGCATCTACAAACTGCCCGACGTGCAGGAAAAACTCAAGACGCTGGGCCTGGACCCCATCCTGTCGGCCCCGGAAGAGTTGAGCAAGTATCAGGCGGCGGAAATCGCCAAGTGGGCCAAAGTGGTCAAGGACTCGGGCGCCAAGGCTGATTAAGCCGTTCCCGGTCCCATTGGCGTATGGCCCGGAAGCCCATGATGGGAGCCTTTTTGATGTGGTCCGTTTTGGTGAAGGCCGATCTCACAGCATCACACAAGGAACAAGCATGAAACGTCGCACCTTCCTGAAAGCCGCCGGCGCTGCTGCTGCCACTGCGGCGCTGCCATCCGCATTGGCGCAGACCTACCCAGCCAAATCGATTCGCATGATCATCCCGTTTCCGCCGGGCGGCGCGACGGACATCGTGGGCCGCGTACTGGCGCAAAAGCTCGGCGACCAGCTTGGGCAATCGGTGGTGGTGGAAAACCGGCCCGGTGCGGGCGGTGCGATTGGGTCTGAAATGACTGCCAAGGCGGCGCCGGACGGCTACACCATCCAGATGGCGACGGTATCGACCCATTCGATCGGCCCCGCGCTCAATCCGAAGACGCCCTACGACGTCAAGCGCGACTTCGCGCCGGTGATTCACCTGGCCAACACGCCCAACGTGCTGATTGCGTCGCCCGTGCTGCCGATCAACAACCTCAAGGAGTTGATCGCCTATGCCAAGGCCAATCCGGGCAAGCTCAACTTCAGTTCGTCCGGCAATGGCACCATCGTCCACATGACCGGCGAAATGTTCAAAATGGAAACCGGCACTTTCATCGTGCACATTCCCTACAAGGGTACGGCGCTGGCGATTCCCGACCTGATTGCCGGGCAAATTGCGTTCATGTTCGACAACCTCTCATCCGCCCTGCCCCACATCAAGGGCGGCAAGGTCAAGACGCTGGGGGTTTCCCAGCTCAAGCGCTCGCCGCTGCTGCCCGACGTGCCCACCATGGACGAAGCCGGTCTCAAGGGGTTCGAGAGCAACACTTATTTCGGCGTATTCGCGCCGGCAGGTACACCCGTACCGATCGTGCAACGCCTCAATGCCGAAATCAACAAGGCGCTGCAAGCGCCCGATTTTCGCGAGCGCCTCGCCGCCAACGGCGCCGAACCGGCCGGCGGCACGCCAGAGCAGTTCGCGCGCGTGATCGAACGCGAAACCGCCAAATACGCCGCCGTGATCAAGCGCGCCGGCATCAAGCCCGAGTAAGTACATCAACGCACCTCGAAAGCGCACCATGCAATTCGACTGGACCTTCCCCTACGCCACCAAGCGCCTCCCCGTCTTCGCCAGGAACGTCGTCGCCACCTCGCAGCCGCTCGCGGTACAAGCCGGTATCGACGCCTACCGCCGCGGTGGCAACGCAGTTGATGCGGCTCTTGCTGCCGCGATCACGCTGACCATCGTCGAGCCGATCTCCAACGGCCTGGGTAGCGATGCGTTTTGCATCCTGTGGGATGGCAAACAGATGCATGGCCTGAACGCCTCGGGCCGCTCGCCCGCAGGCTGGACGCCGGCATACTTCAAGCCGTTCGGCCCGGTGCGGCCCGAGCGCGGTGCCAACAGCGTGACCGTTCCCGGCGCAGTGTCGGCGTGGCGCGCCATGAGCGACAAATTCGGCAAGCTGCCGTTCGGCGATCTGTGCGAGTTTGCGATCCGCTATGCGCGTGACGGCTACCTCGTCAGCCCCATCGTTCACCAGAAATGGCAAGCGATGGAGCCGATCCTGAGAAACCAGCCGGGCTTCGCTGAACACTTTTTGCCCAAGGGGCGCACGCCGCACATCGGCGAGAAGTTTGTGTTGAAGGACGCCGCCGCGTCGCTCGAAGCCATCGCCAAATCGAAGGGCGACGACTATTACCAGGGCGCCATCGCCGCCGCAATTGCCAAGCACTCGCAAGCCAACGGCGGTGTGATGACCGAGGCCGACCTGGCAAACCACACCTGTGATTGGGTCAAGCCGATCCAGAAAAATTATCGCGGCTACACCATGCACGAACTGCCGCCCAACGGTCAGGGCATCGCCGCCTTGATGGCCCTCGGCATGCTCGAACACTATGATCTCGCAGCCCTTGACGCCGACGGCCCCGAGAGCCTGCATTTGCAAATCGAAGCGATGAAGCTCGCCTTTGCTGACATCAACGCTTACGTAGCGGATGGGCGCTTCATGACCAAGGTTACCGCTGAGCATCTGCTTGACGACGCCTACCTCAAGCAACGCTCCAAACTGATTGACCCCAAGCGCGCCATCGACTTCAAGGCCGGCACACCCGACAAGGGCGGCACCATCTACCTCACCACGGCCGATGAAAACGGCATGATGGTCAGCTTCATCCAGAGCAACTACATGGGCTTCGGTTCCGGTCTCGTGGCGCCCGGCGGCATCAGCCTGCAAAATCGCGGCGCGGGTTTTGTGCTTACCGAAGGCCACCCGAATCAGGTCGGCCCCAACAAACGCCCGTTTCACACCATCATCCCGGCGTTCTTGACAAAGCAAGTGAATGGTCAACTGCGGCCACAGATGAGCTTCGGCGTAATGGGCGGCAACATGCAGCCTCAGGGTCACATCCAGACCCTGATCCGCATGCTCGACTACAAACAAAACCCGCAAGCAGCGTGTGATGGCCCGCGCTGGCGCGTGGCGGGCGGCATGAAGATCAACTCCGAGTACACCGTGCGCCCCGATACGCTCAAAGCCCTGCAAGCGCGCGGTCACGACATCGCCACGCTTAACGATCCCTACATGGACTTCGGCTCAGGCCAGTTCGCGTGGCGGCTCGAAGAAGAAGGTCAGTTCACCGGCTACATCGCCGCGTCGGATGCGCGCAAGGATGGGCACGCGGCAGGTGTCTAGGCCGCCGGTGCCGATTCTGATGAATCGGATGCTTTGAAATCGTTGGTGGGAGCGGTTCCCGGCAATGCGTGCCATGTAACCCGCTCCCAGAGCGGTTTCCAGGGCGATGAGTCTGGGAGAATGACTGATTGAGTTTGATGCAGGACGTCGCTGCAATCACACAATCAGCCCGCCGTACCACCCACCGTCAATCCATCAATCCGCAACGTCGGTTGTCCCACGCCCACCGGCACGCTCTGGCCATCCTTGCCGCAGGTGCCGACGCCGGAGTCAAGCTTCATGTCATTGCCGATCATCTTGACGCGCGTGAGGGCATCGGGGCCGTTGCCGATCAGGGTGGCGCCTTTGACTGGTCGCGTGATCTTGCCATCTTCGATGAGATAAGCCTCGCTCGCCGAGAACACGAATTTGCCGCTGGTGATGTCGACCTGGCCGCCGCCGAAATTTTTCGCGTAGAGACCTTTCTTGACCGAGCGGATGATTTCTTCCGGGGCCTTGTCGCCATTCAACATGTAGGTGTTGGTCATGCGCGGCATCGGCACGTGGGCGAAGGATTCGCGGCGGCCATTGCCGGTCGGCGCGACCTTCATCAAGCGCGCATTCATCGCGTCCTGCAGGTAGCCCTTGAGGATGCCGTCTTCGATCAACGTGGTGCATTGGGTGCGGTTGCCTTCGTCATCCACATTGAGCGAGCCGCGCCGGTCCTTGATGGTGCCATCGTCGACCACGGTCACGCCTTTGGCCGCTACGCGCTGGCCCACGCGGCCCGAGAACGCGGATGAGCCCTTGCGGTTGAAGTCGCCTTCCAGCCCGTGACCAATCGCTTCGTGCAGCAAGATGCCGGGCCAGCCATTGCCCAGCACCACGGTCATGCTGCCGGCTGGTGCGGCGTCGGCGTGCAGGTTGGTGAGGGCGGCATGCACGGCCTGCTGCGCATATTCTTTCAATTGCGCATCGGTGAAATAGGCGTAGCCGAAGCGCCCGCCGCCACCTGATGAACCGGTCTCACGGCGGCCATCCTGCTCGACCACCACGGTGAGCGAGCAGCGCACCAGCGGGCGCACGTCGGCGGCGACCACACCGTCGCCACGTGCCACCATGATGACTTCATAGGTGCCGCCAAGCGAAGCCATCACTTGCGTGACGCGCGGGTCAATCGCGCGCGCCATCTTCTCGGCGCGCTCCAGCAGCTTGACCTTGGCATCGGCGTCGAGGGTGCCGAGCGGGTCTTGCGGGACATAGAGCTTGCGTGCGGCGTTGGCGGCGGATGCGCGCGCTTTGCCCGCCGGGTTGCCGCGCAGAGCGGTATTGAGCGAGCCGGTCTGGCCCTGGCGTGAGATCGCCGCTGTGGCGTCAGCCGCATCGCGCAGCGCCTGTAGCGAAATATCGTCGGAGTACGCAAAGGCGGTCTTGTCTCCGCTCACGGCGCGCACCCCGACGCCTTCTTCAATATTGAAGCTGCCGCTCTTGACGATGCCTTCTTCGAGGCTCCAGCCTTCCGAGCGCGCGTATTGAAAATACAGGTCGGCGTAGTCGATCTTGCGCGTGAACATCGAGTCGAGTACCCCGCGCACATCGGACTGCGTCAGGTTGTAAGGCGTGAGAAGTTGCGCTTCGGCGAGAGCCAATGCGCTGATGTCGGGGGAGGCGATTTGCATGGTGAGCCAGTCTGTGGGAGCGTGCAGGGGGACGAATTGTAGTGCGGTACCGTGCGCTGCAAGCCGCTACAGCGTCCGATGCTCCAGCGCGGGCAGCGACGCGCGGTGTTGCGCAATCAGATCAAGGTCTACCTCACCGATAACCACGCCTGCGCCTTCATCAGCCTTCTCTGCAATCACCTCGCCCCATGGGTCGATCAGCATGCTGTGGCCGTGTGTGCGCCGCCCGCTGCTGTGCTTGCCGCCTTGCGCGGGGGCCAGCACATAGGCCAGGTTTTCAATCGCACGCGCCCTCAAGAGTGGCTCCCAGTGCGCCTTTCCCGTGGTTGCCGTAAAAGCGGACGGCACGAAAATCACGTCGCACGGTGCTTCTTTGGTCGACAGCGCACGATACATTTCCGGAAAGCGCAGGTCGTAGCAGACCGAAAGCCCGAGGCGGCCAAACGGGGAGTCGAATGCCACCGGCGCATTGCTGCCGTGACGGATGGTGCGCGCTTCGTCGAACTGCTCGACGCGCCCGTCTTCGTGCGTCTTGCGAAAGCCGAACAAATGAATCTTGTCGTAACGTGCGACGCAGGCGCCGCTGTCATCGAACACGAGAGACGTGTTGAGAATTTTTTCGCCTGAGCCACAGTCAATCGGGATCGTGCCGCCGACCAGCCACACCTTGTGGCGCGCCGCCGTCTCGGCCAAAAACGTTTGAATCGGTCCGCGCGGGCTGTTCTGCGCAAACGGTTCGCGCGCGTCCACCTTGTCGGTTTCTTTGAGGCCCATGATGCAAAAGTATTCAGGCAGCGCGATCAGTTGCGCGCCCTCACCGGCCGCGCGCGCGATCAATTCGCCCGCTGCTGCAATGTTGTCGGCAATGATGTGGGAGGAAACCGTTTGGATTGCCGCGATCTTGTACTTGCGTGCCATGCACGATGCTCCGTAGAAGTGAGTGAGAAGCTTTTACCTGAGCAGGCGGCGCCGGTACGGCTTAACCGCCGGGGCGCGCAGTTTGGGTGCCGCCGCTGCTGCTGCCCGTGCCCGTTCCGCTGGTATTGCCAGCATTTCCGCCATTCCCGCTGCTGGTTGAGCCGGTAGCTGCGCCGCTGCCTGAGCCACCGCGGCCAGTACCCGCACCGCCCGTAGCACCGGCACCGGCGGCAGACCCAGGCGCAACCCCGCCAGTTCCAGGGAAAGCAGAGGAGTCGCCGCCCTGTGCCTGCGGCAAGGTTTGAATGCGCGCAATTTTCGGATCAGCCCAGGAGCCGGTCACCGCGTACTCAAACGAAAACGCTTTCGAGAGCGGGTCCTTGAGCACGCGTTGCGCGAGGTAGCTCGCGAGCGCGCTCAACGGATTGATGATGCCGGTGATGACGCCGACCACCGACACCATGCCGCCGGACAAATCAGGCAGCACTACCACTTTGAGGTTTTGTATCTCACGCGCGAGGTCGGTATCGCCGGTCATCAGCACCGCCGCCGACACACCGGTCATGCGAAAGTCATTGGTGCTCAATATGCCGCGCTCGATCTTGCTTGACGCCGACACCAGATCGTAGGGGAAGCCTTCGCTGAACACATCGCGAAAATCGAGAGTCAGGCGGCGCGGCAGGGCTTGCAGGCTCATGATGCCGAGCAACTTTCCGACGCCTGGGTCGGCCTTGAGAAACTGGCCCTTCTCGATGCGCAGCTCGAGATCGCCACGCAGCGATGCATAGTCAATCGAAGTGGGCGAGCCTTCCCAGCCGATATTGCCTTTGAGATAGCCGCTGCCAGCGCGCACCGTGTTGGGAAAGCCGAGCCGGTCCAGCAGCTTGCCCGAGTCTGGCGTGTTGAGAGTGAAGTCCAGCGCAATCGGCCGCCGCCCCGCCGTGCCCGGTGCAGTCTGCAAGGCGCGCCGCCACGCACCGGTGGCCGTGAGCGCGCCATCCGGGTTGGTCAGGTTGAGTGTTTGAATCTTCCATTCGCCCGCAATGTTGTTGGCGACAATTTCCAGTTTGCCGAGCTTCTTGTCGCCGAGCTGAAAGTCCTCGACCAACAGATCGACGGCGGGCATGTCGTCGCCGATGCGATCGAGCGGCGTGTCTTCCGTGCGCCCCGGCGTGACAGGAATCACCAGGTTGCGCATCTGCCCGGCAAAGCGGCCCTGACTGGACAGCGTCGGCAAGATGAACGCCAGCGTGCCGTTGGCTTCAGTGGACGCAAGATTGGCCACCCAGCGCGCCGGTTCCTGCACCATGTTGACCCGCACCTGATGCAATTGGCGGCCGAATGCGTTGAGCGTGTCGGCGCGCAGTTGAATCTGCCACGGTGCGGGCAAGGTGGCTACGCTGGCCACAGCTGGTGTGGCAGGTACGGCGGGTGCAGCAGGTGCCGCCCCACTCGCTGCCGCAGGCTTCGCTCCAAAAGCGCGCACGCGCCAGTCGTCCACATCCACCGACGTTGCTGCTGCGTTCACCGCCAACCCGCTGCGTGGCAGCGCCGGCATCGCTTCATTGACACCGGCAGCAGCGCGCACGACGCGCATCACGCCGTTCTCTTCGCGCCGCAACAGGCGTGCCGTGATCGCGCGGCCCAAAGTGAAGTTCCATTCGTCCTCAGTGGCGCCAAGGGTGCGCGTTTCGACAAAGCGCATCGGCCAGGTCTCGGTCGCCGCCTTGTTGACCGGTGCCGGCAAGTTGATCGCCACGCCGGCCATGGTCGAGTCCACCGTGATGTCGCGGCCGCGTGGGCCGATGTTGATGGTGGCGCGCCACGGCGCCCCGCCCGTCATCGAGCCAAACACCGGGTCCTTGAGCCAGGCTGCAACGCCCGGCACCGTGAAGCTGCCATCGCCGGTCACCGCGATGCTGCCATTGGGGCGGGTGCCGCCAGCAAGTGTGAAGCTGCCGCCCACACCTTCGCCACGCAGGTTGCGCAGCTCGACGCCGCGTTCGCTGAACGCCAGCACCCCGTTGACACGCTCCATTTTCGGCAGGCCGTCATCGAGCATCACTTCATTGTTGACGAAGGTATATTGCCCGTTAAAGCGCACCGGCACGATCTTCAGCGCTTCCGCGCCACCGAGAGGCAGCGCCAGCTTGAGCGCCAGCTTGCCATTGCCCGCCGCGCGCGCGGTGTCCGTGAAATGATCGATGTAGCCGGCCACCGGGCTTTGTGCGACGAATTTCAAAAACTCGGGCGTTGGCCCGTCAGCATTGCCACCCAGATCGACTACGGCAGGGCGCACATCGAACGCAGCAATCTTCAAATCAAACTGGTTGATCTTGGCACCGAGAATCGTGCCCGCGACGGCATTGCCCGAAGCGGCATTTCCGTGACCGCCTTTGAACCACATCCCGTTGCGCTCGAACACCAGGTCACCCTTGATGTCGCTGGCGCGCGGCCAGGCGTCGGCGTAGAACAGCCGCCCGCCCTCCAGTTTGATGGCGACCTGAAAGTCACCGCTCCTGGGGTCGACGAAGGGAAAGTCAAACAGGTTGCCGCGCACCTTGAAACGCACGTCGGATGACTGGCCGCCTTCAACCGCGTCCTTGACCCAACGGTGAATGTTGTCAGACATTTTTTTCGGCATGTAGCGGTACACCGCCGTTGCGCTGGCGCGCGTGAGGCGGCCGGTAAGATCGATATAGCCCGGCGCGTCCGGCAACGCGCGATACGTGGCGTTGATGTTGCCTGCCGCATCGGCATTCGCAAATATCAGTTGGTCGAGCTTGACCTCAAGCTGGCCATTGGGAAAGCCCCAACTCAAGCCCGCATCGAGTGTGTCGAGCACGAGATGCGGTTCTTCAAACACTTGCGGCAGCAGGATCGCTGCATCGCGGCTGGCGAGATACAGGGTGCCGCCCTTCTCCGAGGCATCGACGCTGCCCGAGAGCTGGCTGAACCCCGGCATCGCTTGATAGGCGCGCAGCGCCAGGTTTTGAAATCGTCCACGCATCTTGTAGCCGGACGGCTGATCGAAATCACCCTTCCACTCAATCTGAAAATCGTGCAGCGTGCCGTGTGGCTCCAGCTCGATCAGGGTCTTGCGCAATTGCGCATCGAGCGGTAGCAGCTCGGCAATTTTCACCACGGGCTCGAGGTTGAGTGCGTTCGCTTGCAGGCGCACTTCGCCCGGCGACCCGGCAGCGTTCGCGGTGCTTCCAGGTGCGGCGTCAGGCGTCTTGCCTTGCGCGTTCGCGGCAAACGTTTGCATGGTGAAGTCGGCCGGCGCGAGGCGCACGCCATCATTGGTGGTCAGCGTCACTTGCTTGCCGCTGACTTCAAATCCGGCCACGCTCTTGGCGCCGAAGCGCAAAAAACTGAAGCCCGTGCCCGCATGCAGCAATTCGCGTGCGCCGAGCCGGCCCTGCACGTTCGAGAGTTGCAGCGGCGCGAGATCGCGGCGCAACTGCACCAGCGTGTTGTTGAGCGACACATCGGCAGTGAATTGCGTGAGCCGGGTGTGATCGAACGAAAGCCAGGTGCGCAAGCTGCCGCTGCCGCTCTTCACGTCAGCCGGATAATCGACCCAGGCGCGCCATGCCGCGAGATCCACTGCGGCCAGATCCGCATACAAGTCGCCGCGCCAGACCGCGAGATTGCCAAGTGATTCACCGTGCAGGTCGGCGCGCAGGTCGAGCGTGTTGGCAAGTTGGCGTGGTGGCGTGCCGCGCAGCGCCACGCGATGGCGGTTGCCGGTGTTGCGCGCCACGAGGTGAATGTCGCTTAAGGCCAGCTCGGGCGCGCCACGTTGCTCGTCGTTCCAGCGCAGGCGCGATTCGCGGATCACGATGCGGCGCTGGCCGAGGATCCAGTCCGACATCTGCCCGCCGCTCGCGTCGTCCCTGAGTTCAAGCCCGCCGACAGAGAGTTTGCCGTCACGCGCGCGGCGGATGTCGAGATCAGCATTGGCGATGTCGAGTGCGTGCAGACGCAACTCCATGGCCGGCACCGACCACCACGACAACGTGACCGAGACGTAAGGCAAGCGCAGCGCAGCGCGGTTTTTCGCGTCGTGTACCACGACGTCGCGCAGATCGAGGCCTGGGTAGAGGCCGTCCCACCCCGCCTGCACACTGCCGATTGATACCTTGTGACCGGCTGCTCGCGTAAGCGCCGTTTCAATCTCGGTACGGTATTTCTCGACCCCCGGCAGCACCACGTAGCGCAGCGCCAGCACGGTGAGGGCAAACAGGAAGAACACCGTCCACGCCAGGCGCTCGGTCCAGATCAACGTGCCGCGGGCCGCACGCGCGATACGTGCACCGAACGGCCCGCCAAAGCGCAGGCGGCGCAGGCGCTCCTCCGCGCCTCCAGCCGGGTTGGCGGCGGAGTCTGGCAGCCCCGCAATTGCAGCGGGTTCAGCGGCGGACTCGCGAGAGTGTGGTGACGCAGCCATGAGCCGTCCAATGTAGCATAGGAAC
>JANNCZ010000266.1:0-1814 GCA_031387185.1 Burkholderiales bacterium | reverse complement strand
GCGATGCTGCGCTTCGGTGTGCTCGACTCCTCCGTGTACCGCCGTGAAAAATTTGAAGACCCGGAACTGCGCCGTCTTGAGGCGCTGGTCGAAATCACCATCGACCGTGCGCTAGAACTCCAGGGCAAGCGCGGCGGCTCGCTGCTGATTTCGAACGGCTACAAGGACATCGAGCGCGACGTGCGCACGATCCCCGGCGATGCGGCGATGCCGCTGCCGGCCGAAGAGGTCGCGGCCAAGTTCATGCGCTACGCGCGTGCGCGTGTGCCGCACGAGAAGGCCTTCGTATTCGCCAATGCCACGCTGGCGAGTGAAGTGGATGTGAAGATGCGTGCGCTGTGGGATTTACTGTTTTGACCGGGCTGAATGTGAACGCACCGATGCTGACCCCGATGCTGACCCCGATGCTGACCCGATTGAGCGCCGCCGCAGCGTCAACAGCGCTGCTGCTCGCGGCGATGCTGACGCAGACGGCATTCGCGCAAGCTGTCGACTATCCCGCCAAAGCCATTCGCATCGTCGTGCCCTTCCCCGCCGGTGGTGCGACCGACATCGCCGCGCGCGAAATCGCCAACAAGATGAGCGCCAACTGGAAGCAGCCCGTCACAGTGGAAAACCGTGGCGGCGCGGGCGGCAATGTCGGCTCCGACGTGGCCGCCAAATCCGCGCCCGATGGCTACACGCTCATCATGGGGGTGACCGGCTCGCACGCGATCAACATCTCGCTCTACGCCAAGATGCCGTATCACCCGGTCAACGACTTCGAGGCGATCACGCAGGTGGCAGTGGTACCGAACGTGGTCGTCGTACATCCGTCGGTGGCGGCCAAAACCCTGCAAGAGTTCATCGCCCTGGCAAAGAAGCAACCGGGCAAATACGACTACGCCTCACTCGGCAGCGGCACCGCAGCGCATCTCGGCATGGAAATGTTGAAGACCGCAGCGGGTGTGTACATGGTGCACATTCCCTATCGCGGCAGCGCACCGGCCGTGGCCGACTTGATCGGCGGGCAGGTGCAGGTGATGATGGATGGGTTGCCGTCAGCGCTGCCACACGTCAAGGCCGGGCGTTTGCGTGCGCTCGCGGTGACGAGCCAAAAGCGCTCGCCCGCCGCGCCTGATCTGCCGACGATTGCCGAGAGCGGGTACGCAGGCTTCTATGCCGATGCATGGTCGGGCCTGTTCGCGCCCAAGGGCACCCCACGTGCAGTGGTGGACAAACTGGCGCAAGAGACGCAGCGCATTCTCAATCTGCCCGACGTGCGCGAACGCTTTGCCGCGCTCGGTGCCGAGCCGGTGGGATCAAGCCCGCAGGAGTTTGCGCAGCATGTGCAACGCGAGATCGCAAAATGGGCGGCCGTGGTCAAGCAGAGCGGCGCGAAGGCAGATTGACCCGGGTGTGTCGCAGCACGAAGGCACCCGCAACAGCATCGAGCAATGTGAAACCAAGGAGAACCCGCAATGGAAATGTCGAACAAGACCGCGCGTGAACTTTTCGAGGCGGTGAAGAAAAATCCCACGCGCAAGCGCTTCGGCTTCGGCGCACGGCCTGCATTGATCAATGTCGATCTGCAAAAGGCCTACACCTGCGTCGGCGAGTTCGCCACCGCGTACGAAACCGACCCCAAGCAACTCGACTACGTCAACCAGCTCGCTGCGGCGATGCGTGCCAAAGGCTTTCCGGTGATCTGGACTTACGTCGCCTACATGGAGTCCGGCGAAGACTGCGGCGTCTGGGGCACGCGCAGCAACACGCCAGACTCGCTGCAAAACATCAAGGTGGGATCACGCCGGTGCGAATTCGACGACCGTTTG
>JANNCZ010000264.1:0-18732 GCA_031387185.1 Burkholderiales bacterium | reverse complement strand
TGCCAGCGGCACGCTGGTGCTGCGTTTTCTCAATTTTTACGGCAGCCTCGTGCGCCAGATGACGGCGGGCAAGCGCTTTCGCATTTGCGGCGAGCCGCGCACCGGATTTTTCGGTGCCGAGATGATTCATCCGCGCTACCGTGAAGTGGAACAAGGCGCGGCCTTGCCGCAATCGCTCACACCGGTCTACCCCACCACGGCGGGTCTGGGTCAAGGCCCGCTGCGCAAGGTGATTGTCAACGCGATCAACAGCGCCAAGACTGAAGGCCAGTTGGTCGACACCGCGCCGGTCGAGGCGTCGATACGGTTGAAGCTCGTGCCGTTTGCCGAGGCCATTCAAGCGCTGCACTTTCCAGCGCCGGGCGCGGGTGCGGCGGCGCTGGATCGTCAAACCCATCCGGGCTGGCAGCGCATGAAATTTGATGAATTGCTCGCGCAGCAGTTGTCATTGCAAAGTGCGTATCGGGCGCGCCGCCGCGAAAGCGCGCCGGTGCTGGTTGTCACGGCCGGTACGGCGCTGCCGGCTGGCGAGGATGCGCGAGCGAAGCAGGCAGTCCGCCAGCAAGGCGCGGACGCGAAAATGGGTCAAGCCATCGCGCCAGGAACCGCTCCAGCAGCGCTTCTTGGGCAGCATGTGCCGCAAGACCCTCTCCAGCAGCGGCTCCTGGCAGCATTGCCATTTCAACTTACCGGCGCGCAGCAGCGCACGCTCGACGAAGTGCTGCGTGATCTTGCCGCGCCGCATCCGATGCGCCGTCTGCTGCAAGGCGATGTTGGCAGTGGCAAGACCATCGTTGCCGCGCTTGCCGCGTGCCGCGCCATCGACTGCGGCTATCAGGCTGCGTTCATGGCACCGACCGAGATATTGGCGGAGCAGCACTATCGCAAACTGAGTGCCTGGCTGGTGCCGCTAGGCGTGCGCATCGCCTGGCTCTCGGGCAGTTTGAAGAAGCGCGAGAAGGAAGCCGCGTCGGCTCTGATCGCCAGCGGGGAAGCGCATCTGGCAATTGGCACGCATGCCTTGTTTCAGGAGGCCGTCACGTTTCACAATCTTGGTCTCGCCATCGTTGATGAGCAACACCGATTCGGCGTGGGGCAGCGCCTCGCACTCTCTCAGAAGGGCGCGCACGCCAAATCCGTGCAGGAAGGGGCGCTCGCGGCGACGCCATCAAAACTCATCCCCCATCAACTGATGATGAGCGCGACGCCGATTCCGCGCACGCTGGCGATGACTTTCTACGCTGATCTCGATGTCTCGGTGATCGATGAACTGCCGCCGGGCCGCACGCCGGTGTTGACCAAGCTCGCGGCAGAGTCGCGCCGCGACGAAGTGGTCGAGCGCATTCGCGACGCTTGCGCCGCAGGACGGCAGGTCTACTGGGTCTGCCCGCTGATCGAGGAGTCCGAGACCCTGCAATTGAAGACCGCGGTCGAGACGCACGAGCGCCTGACGGCAATGCTGCCCGATCTTGAAGTCGGCCTCGTGCATGGACGGCTCAGGAGCGCGGAGAAGGCGGATGCGATGACGCGTTTCGTCAGCGGCTCGACCCACGTGCTGGTCGCCACCACGGTGATCGAGGTCGGCGTTGATGTACCCAACGCCTCATTGATGGTGATCGAGCACGCCGAGCGCTTTGGTCTCTCGCAACTGCATCAACTGCGTGGCCGCGTTGGGCGCGGCGCGGCCGAGAGCGCGTGCATCCTGCTGTATCAGACGCCATTGTCGGAAAACGCGCGCGCGCGTCTCAAGGTGATGTTTGAAACCACTGATGGTTTTCTTGTCGCGCGTGAAGACCTGCGTCTGCGCGGCCCCGGTGAGTTTCTCGGTACCTTGCAAAGCGGCGTGCCGCTGTTGCGCTTTGCCGATCTGGAAGCAGACGCAGAGTTGATCGAGCAGGCGCGCGATGTCGCAGCGCGCATGCTTGATACGAACGATGTGCAGGTGGCGGCGCATTTGATGCGCTGGCTCGGCAGCCGCGAAAGCTATTTGATGACGTAGGATAGCGTCGTGCCCGGCGCAACGCAATCCAGGCAGATAACGGAGAGTTCAACCATGCAAACCGGCATTCTCGAAGCGGTCCCGGCGCAGGCGCGCCACTTGTTCTTCAATCTGGAGCCGCACGCTGAGGCCGCATCAGTGCGCGCGGCGCTCGCCGTCTTGCGCGCGGCAGCGAATGGCCGCGAGACTGTGGCCGGTATCGGCGCGCCCACTGCCGCATTGCTCAATGCGGGCGTTGCGGGCCTGCGCCGTTTTCCGGCGCTGCGCACGGCGGGCGAAGAAGGCATCACCATCCCATCCACGCAGACGGCCCTGTGGTGCTGGCTGCGCGCTGATGCGCTGGCTGGTGCAAAAGCCGATTCGCAGCACAGCGCGCAGGGCGGCGCAGGAGACTTGCTGCATCGCGGGCGGCACCTCGAGCGTTTGCTTGCACCGGCGTTTGTTCTTGACCAAGCGCTCGACGTGTTCCGCCACGGCAGTGGCCGTGACCTCACCGGCTACGAGGACGGCACCGAGAATCCGCAAGGCGAAGCTGCGCATGCTGCGGCGTTTGTGCAGGGCGGCGGCGCGGGTGTTGAGGCGGGCAGCTTCGCCGCCTTTCAGCAGTGGCAACACGACTTCAACGCCTTCGATGCCATGCCCGCCGCCGCGCAAGACAGCGCGATTGGCCGCCGCAAGAGTGACAACGAGGAGCTGGCGGACGCCCCTGCGCCGGCCCATGTCAAGCGTACTGCGCAGGAGAGCTTTGACCCCGAGGCCTTTGTGCTGCGCCGCTCAATGCCGTGGGTCGAAGGCGCGCGCGCCGGTCTGGCATTTTTGGCATTTGGCCATTCGTTGGAGGCGTTTGAAGCGCAATTGCGGCGCATGGCCGGGCTGGAGGACGGCATCGTTGATGCGCTGTTCGGGTTCAGCCAGCCAGTCAGTGGCGCCTATTTTTGGTGTCCGCCAGTGCGCGATGCAAAGCTGGATCTGCGCGCGCTGGGTCTGTAAAAAATGGTGTGGTGTGGTGTGGCGTTGTGTTGTGTTGTGTTGTGTGACACACGTGATGTAACGTGGCGTGGCGTGACACGGCGTGGGGCGGCGTGAAGTGCCTTGCCTTGCGTCTGCACTCTGCAAAGTCATCCGGCAACTGCAAAGGTGAGATTTGTCACGCGCCC
Source organism: Burkholderiales bacterium (assembly GCA_031387185.1). Lineage (GTDB taxonomy): Bacteria > Pseudomonadota > Gammaproteobacteria > Burkholderiales > JAEUOS01 > CANJDH01. The sequence continues at coordinate 15,576 of JANNCZ010000264.1, read as the reverse complement.
GGCCTCTGCCGGCCACGCCGCCGCTGCGCGCTTTTCATCCTCTGCTGCCGCTCGTCGTCCGTAGCTCACCGCAGGGCCGCACTGCTTGCCACACGCCGCCTGAATTTGCTTTAATCAGCCGCCATGACACTCGCCACCTTCCGCCATGACACTCGCCACCTTTCTTGAGCGCATCACGCTGTACGAAAAGCTGATGCGCCTGCACAAGCCGATCGGCACCCTGCTGCTGCTGTGGCCGACGCTGTGGGCGCTTTGGTTTGCGTCTGACGGGCTGGTGGTGTGGCCGCTGATCTGGATTTTTTGTCTTGGCACCCTGCTGATGCGTTCGGCGGGCTGCGTCGTCAACGACTATGCCGACCGCGAGTTCGACAAGCACGTCAAGCGCACCGCAGAGCGGCCGATTACGGCGGGCCGCGTGAGCGGCACCGAAGCGTGGCTACTCGCCGCCGGCTTGGCGCTATGTGCTTTCTTGTTGATTGTGAAGCTCAACAAACTGGTGTGGGTGCTTGCGGTGGTGGCGCTGTTTCTCGCGGTGAGTTATCCCTATACCAAGCGCTTTTTTGCGATACCGCAAGCGTATCTGGGCATCGCCTTCGGCTTCGGCATTCCGATGGCTTACGCGGCGGTGCAAGGCCGCTTGCCGGCTGAGGTGTGGTGGCTGCTGCTCGCCAACATTTTCTGGGCCATCGCCTACGACACTGAATACGCGATGGTGGATCGCGATGACGACGTCCGTATCGGCATCCGCACCTCGGCGATCACGTTTGGCAGTTTCGATGTGTCGTTGACCATGTTGAGCTACCTGTTTTTCTTCTTCATCCTCGCCGCGCTCGGTATCGACCGGCATGCCGGGCCATGGTATTTCGCCGGCCTCGCGGTGGCCATTGCGATGGCGGTGTATCACTACCTGCTGATTCGCACGCGCACGCGCGAAGGCTGCTTCAAGGCCTTCAACCACAACAACTGGCTGGGCGCGGCGGTGTTCGCCGGCATCTTGCTCGACCATGGATTCCGCCTGCACAGTTGGCCTGGCTGGCACCCGGCGGCGGGCTTCATGGGATCTGGTGGCTAGATCTGCGCAGACTGGCGTCCGCAATGGCAAACCGGAGAAGGCCTGAAGAGCCGCTCCCAGAGCCGTTCTTGCATACGTGCCGGTCGTTGCCGTTTTTTTACACAGGATTCTCAATACTCATGGCTTGTTTCAAGGTCGTAGTAATTGCCCGCTACGCCTTGGCCTCGCAATTTTTTCAATGCCTTGCCATTGAAATAGACGGTCGTCTTGCTACGTGAGAGTGCGACCCTACCGATCCATGCCGCACCTCGGTCAGCGCGTCCCGATTTGAGTTCGATGTAGCGGAGCAGACTGGTTGAAGCAGGCGTAACCATGAACGGTTGGCGAACTGGGCAACTCGTTTGGGCGCGATGTCAGATTTATTTCGCCAGCGACATCGGAATATTTGGACTGAGCGGATTGACCGTCACGGCCTGCTTGGCCGGATGCACCAACAAGTCCATGTCTTCCATCGGGATCGCGCCAAGCAAGACTTGATTGCCGAACACCAGTGCGCCGGTCACGCATTCGCGTCCAAGCATCGAGATGCGCACCGGGCTGACATAGCGAACTAAATGCGATTTCCCGTCGGCAGTCATTACTTCGCGCGGCTTTTTCTCAGAGAGTTGCAACTGCGTTGCGACATGCTCGGGGATGCACAAGTGCAGCGCGCCGGTATCGACCAGCGCATCGGCATCGAGTTCTTCGAGGTCGGGCTTGGCGTCGTTGGCTAATCTCAGGGCAGCGTAAATGACTCCCATGGTGTCTCCCGTCTATTGATTAATTGCAGTCTAGCCGAAACCAATGTGATTGGCAGTCAGTTTCGCCAACATCAATCACGCCCCAGCAGTTCTCCCAGCTCTTTGCCGCGCGCACTGGCCGCCGCCAGCGCGCTGCCAATCGCTTCCTTTACTTCCCGCTCCATCATCACCTTGAGCGCGGCTTCGGTGGTGCCGCCTTTGGAAGTGACCTTGGCGCGCAGGGTGGCGAAATCGTCGGGGGATTCGGCGGCGAGTTTTGCGGCGCCGCTGAAGGTGGCGAGTGCGAGACGCTTGACGTCCGCTGCGGGCAGGCCCAGCTTGACGCCTGCTTCGGCCATGGCTTCGAGAAAGTAAAACACGTAGGCCGGGCCACTGCCTGACACCGCCGTGACCGGGTCGATCAGGGCTTCGTTCTCGACCCACACCACATCACCTACTGCGCGCAGGATGCGCTCGGCGCTGGCGCGTTGCGCGGCGCTGACGGCGGGCGCGGCGTAGAGGCCGGTGATGCCCATGCCGATCAGTGCGGGCGTGTTGGGCATGCAGCGCACGATGGATTGGTACGGCGTGTACGGCGTGTACGGCGAGTACGGCGTTGGCGATGTAGCAGCGGTGCTGCCGAGCCAGCGCGCGAGATCGACGATGCGCGTGCCGGCGGCGATGGAAACGATCAGTTGGGCGTTGAGATACGGCGCGACGGCTTGCGCGGCGTCGCGCATGTTTTGCGGTTTGACCGCCAGGACGATCACGTCCACATCGCCAAGAGCCGCGCTAGGAGCGCCTGCGCAGGCGACGCCGAATTGCGCGGCGAGCTTGGCACGCGCTGTCTCGAACGGTTCAACGGCGCTGAGGTCGGCGGCGGCGAAGCCCTGCTTGAGCATGCCGCCGATGAGGGCGGTGGCCATGTTGCCGCCGCCGATGAATGCGATTTTCATGTTGTGTAGTCTCTTTCACCAAATATGGCACTGCCGATGCGTACCAGGGTCGCACCTTCGAGGATCGCGGCTTCGAGATCGGCCGACATGCCCATCGAGAGCGTGTCGAGCGGGGTGTCGAGTGCCGGGCCGCTGCTGTTGAGCCGGTCAAACAAAAAGCGCAACGCGCGGTGCGGTGCGCGCTGGGCGGCGAGGCGCTGGGCTGCCCGCTCCGGGGCATCCATGTCCGCCACCGGTTCGGGGATCGACATAAGGCCGCGCAGTTTGAGACGCGGCAGCGCAGCGATGGCCTGCGCCAGCGCGAGCGCTTCGGCGGGCATGACACCACTCTTGCTCGCTTCGCCGCTCACATTGACCTGAAGGCAGACGTTGAGTGCGGGCAGATGCGCCGGGCGCTGTTCGGAAAGGCGCTGTGCGATCTTGAGACGGTCAACCGTGTGTACCCAGTCGAAGTGCTCCGCGACTTGGCGCGTCTTGTTGCTTTGCAGGGGGCCGATGAAATGCCACTCGATGGGGGGGGATGCGGATGCGGTGAGCGCAGTGATTTTCTCGACCGCTTCCTGCACGTAGTTCTCACCGAACACATGCTGTCCGGCGGCTAGCGCAGCACGCACTGCTCCGGCCGGAAAGGTTTTGCTGACGGCCACCAGACGCACATCCTGGGGGGCGCGGCAGGCGCGGGCGCAGGCGGCCAGGATACGGTCGCGTACAGCGTCAAGGCGCGCCCCGAGACCTGCCGCTTCTGCCGCAGCCGGGTGCGCCGTTCCTGCCGTGACTCCATCAGAGGGGCTTCCGGGCCGAGGCATGGTAATCTTTCGCTTCACAGGGTGGCCGCTCCAGATGGTGATGCGAGCGGCTGGTGCGGGTCTGAAACAGTGCCCGAGTGCGGCAGTTTCAGAGCAGAACACGCGAAGGAGAATTATAAATGCCGATGGATATTTCAGAACTTTTGGCCTTCGTGGTCAAGAACAAGGCCTCCGACCTGCACCTCTCAGCCGGTCTGCCGCCGATGATCCGCGTGCATGGCGACATCCGCCGCATCAACCTGCCGGCCATGGACCACACCGAAGTCCACGGCATGATCTACGACATCATGAATGACGGCCAGCGCAAGCACTATGAGGAAAACCTCGAGTGCGATTTCTCGTTCGCGATCCCGAATCTGGCACGTTTCCGCGTCAACGCGTTTGTGCAAAATCGCGGTGCGGCCTCCGTGATGCGCACCATTCCGTCGAAGATTTTGTCGCTCGAAGAGCTCAAGTGCCCGAAGATTTTTGAAGAGTTGGCCGACCAGCCACGCGGCGTGGTGCTGGTGACCGGCCCGACGGGCTCGGGCAAATCAACCACGCTGGCGGCGATGGTCAATCACAAAAACGAGGTCGAGTACGGCCACATCCTGACGGTGGAAGACCCGATCGAGTTTGTGCATGAATCCAAGAAGTGCCTGATCAACCAGCGTGAAGTCGGGCCGCATACGCTGTCATTCAACAATGCGTTGCGCTCGGCGCTGCGCGAAGACCCGGACGTGATTCTGGTTGGCGAGATGCGTGACCTCGAGACCATTCGCCTTGCGCTCTCTGCGGCCGAAACCGGCCACTTGGTGTTTGGCACCCTGCATACATCGTCTGCTGCAAAAACCATTGACCGTATCGTGGACGTGTTTCCGGCTGCCGAGAAAGACATGGTGCGTTCAATGGTGTCCGAATCGATCCGCGCCATCATTTCGCAGAGTCTGCTCAAGACCAAGGATGGCACAGGCCGCGTTGCTGCGCACGAAATCATGATCGGCACCCCGGCGATTCGCAACCTGATCCGCGAGAACAAGATTGCGCAGATGTATTCGTCGATCCAGACCGGCCAGCAGTTCGGCATGCAGACGCTCGATCAGAACCTGCAGGATCTGGTCAAGCGCAATATCGTGTCGTCGGCCGAGGCGCGCACCAAGGCGGCCAATAAAGACAACTTCCCCGGCTAATTCGCGCAGCGGCACCCCAGCTAGGAAAAACAAATATGGAACGCGACCAGGCAACAAAATTCATGTACGACCTGCTCAGGCTGCTACTGAGCAAGAAGGGTTCGGACCTGTTCATCACGGCCGGTTTTCCGCCGGCGTTCCGGATCGACAGCAAGATGACGCCAGTGTCGAATCAGGCGCTGACGCCGCAGCACACTTCCGACCTGTGCCGCGCCATCATGAACGACAAGCAGGCGGCCGAGTTTGAGTCGACCAAGGAATGCAACTTCGCGATCTCACCGGCTGGCATCGGGCGCTTCCGCGTCAATGCTTTCGTGCAGCAGGGTTCGATGGGCATGGTGTGCCGCGTGATTACTACCGCGATCCCGACTTTTGAAGACCTCAAGGTGCCTTCGGTGCTCAAAGACGTCGCCATGACCAAGCGCGGCCTGGTCATCATGGTGGGCGGCACCGGCTCAGGCAAATCGACCACGCTGGCAGCGATGATCGGCTATCGCAACGAGAATTCCTACGGCCACATCATTACGATTGAAGACCCGGTCGAGTACGTGCATCCGCACAAGAACTGTGTCGTCACTCACCGCGAAGTCGGCGTCGATACCGATTCCTGGGAAGCGGCGCTAAAGAACACACTGCGTCAGGCACCTGACGTTATTTTGATCGGCGAGATTCGCGAGCGCGAGACCATGGAGCACGCAATTGCGTTTGCCGAAACCGGCCACTTGGCGATGGCAACCCTGCACGCCAACAGCGCCAACCAGGCGCTGGACCGCATCATCAACTTTTTTCCGGAAGAGCGGCGCGCGCAATTGCTGATGGACTTGTCGCTCAATCTGCGCGCTCTGGTGGCGCAGCGTCTGATTCCGCTCAAGGACACCAAAGGCCGCGCAGCGGCAGTGGAGATCATGCTCAACTCACCGCTGATTTCCGATTTGATCTTCAAGGGCGATGTGCATGAGATCAAGGAAATCATGAAGAAGTCGCGCGAGCTCGGCATGCAGACGTTTGACCAGTGCCTGTTCGACCTCTACGAAGATGGGCGCATCTCCTACGAGGACGGTCTGCGCAACGCTGACTCGGTCAACGACCTGCGGCTGATGATCAAACTGCACAGCAAGGACTCGAAGAGCAAGGATCTGAGTTCGGGTATCGAAGGGTTGAATTTGGTATGACCTGTGAAAACTGTTGTCCACCAACGGTTTTCAGCTTAAAGGCAAACCGGTTTCACATTACCCCGCGCCGCTGCGATTGCTCCCGGCAATCATCTTGAATTCATACAAACGGCAATCAAGATCGCCGTTCATCAGTGGCGTGCGTTTGCTGGCCTTGAGCCGAATCAGTTTTTCCATGCGCCGGTCGGCGCTGATGAAATAACAATTCCAGCCGGCGTAAGTTCGTTTGAGCGTGTGACCGAGCTCCGGATAAAACGCGTCCAGTTCCTCAGTGCCGCCGATGCGCTCGCCATACGGCGGATTGGCGATCATCACACCTGGCTGTTCGCACGGCGCGGCCAGTTTGAGCAAATCGCCCGTGCGTGCTTTGACCACATTGCCCACACCGGCAGCATTGAAATGGTTGACCGCTGCGCGCAACGATTGCGGCGACAGGTCGCTGCCAAAAATCCGAGGGGATGCGCTAAGAGCCTTGGTGGGAGAGCCTCTCACGGCATCCCACGCCTTGACATCAAAAAATTTCAGGCGCTCAAATCCATAACGGCGTCTCACTGCAGGCGGCAGCCCGAGCGCCATGCGCGCGCCTTCGATGAGAAACGTGCCGCTGCCGCACATTGGGTCGTAGAGCGGTTGCGCGGGGGTCCAGCCGGTCAGACGCAGGATGCCGGCAGCGAGATTTTCACGCAGCGGCGCATCGACTTTGTCACTGCGATAACCGCGCTTGAACAAGGCCTCGCCGGAGGTATCGAGATACAGCATCACACGCTCTGCATCGAGATACACATGCACGCGCACATCGGGCAGCAGCTTGTCGATGCTGGGGCGGATGCCGGTGAGCTCACGCAGGCGGTCACAGATCGCATCCTTGACGCGCAGGGTGGTGAACTTCAGACTGGTGAGCGGGCTTTTGGTCGCCACCAGATCGACGCGCATGGTCTGCACCGGCTGGAACCAGTCTTCCCAGCGCACTGCGCGCGCTAACTGGTAAATGTTCTCTTCGTTCGCGTAGCTGCCCTCGGCAACGCGCAGCAGCACGCGGCTGGCGATGCGGCTCCAGTGATTGATGCGGTACACCGCGTCGATCCCGGCGGCGAACCCCACGCCACCGGGCACCGGCGCGGGCGCGCTGATACCGAGTTCACGCAGCTCGTCTGCGAACACCTGCTCCAGGCCACGCGGGCAGGGTGCGAAAAATTGTTCGAGGGGCTCGCGCGTCATCGGGCGAGCGCACGTTCGAGAAAATCGAGGCGGTCCTGGCCCCAGAACAACTCGCCGTCCACGATGAAGGTGGGAGCGCCGAACACCTGGCGGGTGATGGCTTCTGCAGTGTACGCATCGAAGCGCGCAGTCACCGTGGCGTCATTGACCTGGGCCATGAGAGTGGCGCCGGGTAGTCCAGCGCTGTCAGCGCAGGCGGCCAACACGCCGGCATCGGCAATGTTTTTTTCCTCCACCCAACAGGCGCGCATGATGGCACCGGCAAGCGCCATTGCCGTATCGCTGCCGTGTGTTTCGGCGGCGATGATGAGCTTGCAGGCATCGTTGCTCGGTACTGGAAAAAATGCGGGGTCCAGGTTTAGTGGCAGGCCGAGATGGGCGCGCCAGCGCTTCAACTCCATCATGCGGTAGGCCTGCCGCTGCGGTGGCCGTGCTTTCACCGGCAGCCCGCCGGAGACCGGGAACACCTTGCCGTAATCGACCGGCCGCAGATTGACCTGCGCGCCTGCCGCGCGCGCGATGGCGGCGAAACGCGTGTGGCCCATGTACGTCCACGGCGAACTGGGGGAGAAAAAATAATCAACGGTCTTGCCCATGGTTCACTTTCAAAAGGGTTTCACTACCACCAGAATCACCGCGCCAAACAACACGGGCGCGGCGGGAATTTCGTTCAGCCAGCGGTAAAACTTGTCGCCGTGGCGGTTACGGTCATGTTTGAAATCGAGCATCAACTTGCCCAGATAGATATGGTGCGCAATCAGCACCAGCACGAGAGCAAACTTGGCCTGCATCCAGCCCTCGCGCCACATGCTCTGGCCCAACATCAGCACCAGGCCGAGTGCGACCGCGAGCACGCCTGAGGGCGTCATGATGCCGTAGAACAGTTTGCGCTCCATCACCTTGAAACGCGCGATGCTGATCGCGTCGGAGGCGAGGGTGTGATAGACGAACAGGCGCGGCAGGTAGAACAGCCCGGCGAACCAGGTGATCACGAAGATGATGTGAAACGCTTTGACCCAGAGCATGGCGAGAGGAGATGCGTGAAGTGCCTGGCATTGTTCCGGTCAGCGAATTGACAGGCCGGAACCGGGATGAAGTCGGCAGCGAAATGCCGCAAATTTGCTGCGCAATAAATGGCGCAACAAATCGCCGAACAAGCGGCGCTTATAATCAAAATGCGGGGGGCAGAACCCGGGACAAAAGACAAAGTGACAGAAGACAAGGTTCATGCTGGTTCTGCCTGCGCGCACCGGCTATCCCAGAAAAAAGCATTCCAGAAGCTCCGAGCCGATATTTTCTCATGCGCATCCTGATTGTCGACGAGAACGCGGACTTTCGCGCCGTGCTCAGCGAATACCTGCGCGAGGGCTTGGCTGCCGCTGTGCTGGCCGCGCAAAAGGCCGGTGAGCCGCGCCCCGCTGCGCTGGCGGTCAAAGAGTGGCATCCGCCGGCGCAAGGTGTGCCGCAGGAGGGTAAAGCCGGCTTCAAATGGAACTTCGATGTGCTGCTGATGGACTCGCACATCGAGCCGGCCGATCCGGTCGAGTGGCTGACGGCGGCGCGTGATGGTGTGAAAAATTTTCCGCCGGTGGTGATGCTCACCAGTGGCCACGATGCCGACGCGATGATTGTTTCGGCAACCAAACTTGGTGTGGTCGATTGCCTCTCGCGTCTGGAGTTGACGCCCAAGCGTCTGTATCAGGCGCTCTCTAACGCTGTCACTGAACGGCGGCGCAAGGAAGTGATCGAGAAGAGCTTGCGTACCGACAGTTATCAAATTCTGGAGAATGCGCCGGCGAAGCCCGAGCCAGCGCACACCGAAGTGAGCGGGCCGCCCACTGTACCCCCGGTGCCCGATGCGCCGTTGATTCGCGGCTATCGCATCGATGCGATGATTGGCGAAGGTGGCACCGCCAAGGTGTATCTGGCGCGGCGCGATAGTGATGATTTGCAAGTGGTGCTAAAGGTGTTGCATCCCGAGTTGTCACGCGATGGCCGGGTGGTCGAGCGTTTCATGCAGGAATTTTCCCTGATCCAGAAAATCCGCAGCGCCTATGTGACGCGTATTTTCGATCTCAACTATGACGATGGCCGCGCCTATCTGGCGATGGAATACTTCGGCGCGGGTGATCTGCGCGACCGCCTGCGGCAGGACCTCTCGCCGGTGCAGGCATTGAAGATTTTTGCGCAGATTGCGCGCGCACTCGGCGCGATACACGAAGCTGGCGTGATTCACCGTGATCTCAAGCCGCACAACATCATGTTCCGCGATCAGAATCATCTCGCCATCGTCGATTTTGGCGGCGCGAAGTCGATTGATGACAAGGGCGGCCTGACCAAGATCGGGCATGTGGTTGGCACACCCAACTTCATGAGCCCGGAGCAGGTGATGGGCCTGCCACTGGACATGCGCAGCGACCTCTACGCCCTCGGTGTGATCCTGCATCAGTTGCTTACCGGGCGCACCCTGTATCAGGCGGCCAACACGTCCGAACTGATGGAACTGCACGTGAGCGGCCCGATACCGCGCCTGCCAGCAGAGCTCGCGGGCTTTCAGAAGCTGCTCAACAAGCTCGTGGCCAAGGCTCCGGAGCACCGCTTTCAGTCGGCGCGCGAGTTGTACAGTTACATCGCCTATTGATTCACTGTGGATTCACTGTGCAAGGTGGAGCGTACAGGCGCAGTGCGTGGGGCGTCGGTGCAGCTATGGGCCTGAATGCATGCTGTCAGGTGCCGTCACCGGCTGGACCGCGTGACGCGGCGTTCGCGCCTCAACTCCAGATGTTCGGCAGCGTGTCGGCCGAATAGCCCGACACAAATTCCTTGACGCCCCCGCTTCGCGCGTCAAATACATGGCGCCGCACGCTGCCGATGTTGGCGCCGTAGCAGTGAATGCTCACCGAGACCTGGTCTTTGAGCGCATTTGACACGGTGTGAATGTCGCCCAGCGACGGGCTGACCAAATCAATGGCGCCCACATCGACGCGATGTTCGTTTTGCTTTTCAAGCCGGGTGCGGCCTATGTTCCAGGCATATTCCGCGCAGTGCTCGGCCCCGCGCATCACGCCCACCATGCCCCACACTGTGTGGTCGTGTACGGGTGTGGTCTGGCCCGGTGCCCAGATGAAACTGGCGAGCGAGAAGCGCTCAAAGGGATCGCAATAGAGCAAATACTGCTGATACTTTGCCGGGTTGGGGCGGGCGAAAACTTCCGGCAGCCAGTCATCGTGGGTGATGAGATCAAGCATCAGCGCCTGGCCGCGTTCTAGCAGGGCTGCCTCGTGATTGCCGTCGGCGTCGACGGCGCGCGTCATGCCTTGAACGAAATTGCGCAGGCGGGCGGTATTCATGCCGTAATCCTTGGAGTTGAGTGCCGCGATAACGGTTACCAGGGCACCAAGGCGGCTTCGGCAGGTGTCTCGCGGCGGAGAGCTACTTTAGCTCAGACCGCCGCAACGATGCGCGTCCCGGCCAGCCGGTCGTGCAGATACTGGCGGTCGCGGTCAATCAGCGCCCACGCCAGTGGCAATACCGTCAAGGCCAGCCCCCACTTCAAGCCCAGGGCGTAGAGCGCCAGCGCTGGCGTCATGCTGAGCCAGGCCAGCGAATAACGCCACCACGCCCGCGGCACTGAAAGCAGATCGCCTGCGGCGTTGACAACACGCATCTTCCAGGTTTTCATCGGCAGGGTCTGCCCGCCGTGGCGCCAGCACCAGACCAGATAGATACCTACGATGCCGAAGATATAAAGCTGGAATATCTGGCGCATCGGACTGGGGATCGGATGCTTGCTCTGCGTCAGCGCGAGAAACAGATAGGCGGCAATGAAGTACACGCCGAAGAGCAGAATGCTTTCGTAAACCAGGCTCGCGAGGCGGCGGCGCAAACGGGCTGTGGGCATACTGAGCTGCGCAATCTCGCGGCCAGTGGCGCGAGGGTCAGTTTGCGGCGCTGGCGGGCGCGGATGCCGGTGCTGCGGGAGCTGCTTGCGCCGCAGGTGTCGTTTGCGCAACCGGTGCTGCAGGCGCAGCCGGTAGCACCGGTGCCGCCGGTGTGGCAGCATTGGCAGCTGAATCGCCGGGCGCCGCCGCTTGTGAAGCAGGTGCCGCAGCCGCATTATTGGCAAGCGAAGCAGCAGGCGGTCCAGCAGGCGCCGCGACACGCGCCGTGCGGTTTTTGGGCTCCGCGCCCGCCTGCCGCACATCCTTGGTCTGGGCTGCTGCTGCGCGCCGTTGCTCCTTTTGCTTGACCGGTTTTCTTGCATCAGCGGCGGCCGCCAACTGGCTCTTTTGCGCCTCGGGCAGCTTTTGATATTGCTGCCACTCCGCTTTCTTTTGCTCCGGCGGCAATGCTTTTGCCTGGGTGTAGTTCTCGCGTGCTGCGCGACGCTGCTCGGGTGTCATCTTTGCCCAGTCACCCATGCGTGCGTGCAAACGCTTTTGCTGCTCGGGCTTCATGGCAGTGAATTTTTCGGCCACGCCCAGCCACTTCTTGCGGCGGTAACTATCGATCTTGCCCCATTCGCCCGCCAGCGGCTTGAGCGCTTCCTGCTGCTGCTGCGTGAGCGCGGACCAGTTGGGTTGCGGCGGTGTCACCGCATGGGCAACGGGCGCAAGAGGCGCAGTGAGCGCCGTTGCAAACACGCCTGCGGTCAGCGCCAAGATGCAAAACGCCGCGAGGCGCGGCGTCAGGCGAAGGAGGACGAGCAACCGGGTCATTCCTGCCCGCGCTTGATCCACGCCACGAAACCCTTGTCGGCATAGGCGCTGGGCGGCAGTTCGTCGATCAGCATCTGGGTGTCGATGTCGGCGTTTTCTTCAGCGCGATTGCTCTGATGCCAGTAGCTGATGCCGATCAGCCCGGCTGCCAGAACGGCCACCGGCAGCAGATGGGCCAGCCACTCAAAACCGTTAAATCCGCCAGACTCGCCACCGGCCAAGCTCGCCGCTCCACTACCTGACATCTGGATCGCACCGGCGCCAGCCAATTGCGAAGCCGCAACCGGCTGCTTTTGCCGTGCGAGCGCTTGCTCACGCGCAGCGCGCAGGCGATCAGCCTTGTCAGCCGGGATGGCGCGCACGGACTCGTTCAGATGACGCTTGATCTGGTAGGAGAAGTGGAGTTCGTTGTGCATTTTTTTTGTGATCTGTTTTGGACGAGCGTGTTGGGCGAAGACAAGCTGAAGATTCTCGAACCGGCGCAGCCTAAAGCGTGATTCCCTGCAATTTCAACGCTGCCGCCAAGGTGTGGGTGGCACGGGAACAGTGCGTTTTCACACTGCCTTCCGAACAGCCCATGGCTTGCGCGGTTTCAGCCACATCAAGATCCTCCCAATAACGCAACATAAACGCCTCACGTTGACGCGCCGGGAGTTTTTCAATCTCTTTCTCGATACTTGCCATGATCTGCTTTTGCGACACCTCGTCAGCGGCACTCTGCGCGGACTTCGACCCCTCTTGGGCCTCCAAAGTTTCCAGCGGATCAAAATCATCGCCTTCTTCGCCAGCCGGTGCCATGCTGGAGAACAGCATGGTCCAGAACGAGCGCACTTTGGTGCGGCGAAACCAGTCGCGGATGGTGTTTTGCAGGATGCGCTGGAACAGCATCGGGAACTCTTCGGGCGGACGGTCGCCGTATTTTTCGGCGAGCTTCATCATTGCGTCCTGCACGATGTCCAGGGCCGATTCGTCATTGCGCACGGCGTACACCGCCTGCTTGTAGGCGCGGCGCTCCACCTCCGCCAGAAAATCCGACAGTTCCTTGGGGCTGGCCAAGCGGGTTTGTCTCGGTTTATGAGTGTTGTTTTGCGGTTTCGACGTGAATTATGACACCTAAAGGCGATAAACACGCCGTTTTCACACAATTCAACACCTTACCGGCGGTTTGGGACGGGGTGCACGCGCTTGACGCGCGAGCCACAATGTGAAATCACGCGAAATTTTGACGCACTGCGCAAAATTCGCTATCATGGCAGCTAGTTTCAGGCTCACGAAGCTGCAAAACGCCCATTTACGCGTGTCGCCAGAAGGCGCGTGGCAAGTGGTTCCGCATCCGGGCGCGCCGAAATCATTTGGCCCCCTGTCTTTCGCCTTACATCCTTAAGCGAAGCGCGTTTTCAGATTCTCGTCAGCGTTTGGTCTGACCGAGTGGTCTGGTGTTTTCATTTTTTCGCGAGGAACATCCATGGCAGCACAACAGGAATTTACCGGCGCCGAAATCGTCATCAAGTGCCTGCAGGAGGAGAAGATCGAACACGTATTCGGTTACCCCGGCGGCGCGGTGCTCTATATTTATGACGAGTTGTTCAAGCAGGACACGATCAAGCACATTCTGGTGCGGCATGAACAGGCGGCAGTGCATGCGGCCGATGCCTATTCGCGCTCATCGGAAAAAATCGGTGTAGCGCTGGTTACGTCGGGACCCGGCCTCACCAACGCAGTGACCGGCATCGCCACCGCTTACATGGATTCGATCCCGATGGTGGTGTTGTCGGGCCAGGTGCCGACCCACGCGATTGGCCTCGATGCGTTTCAGGAGTGCGACACCGTGGGTATCACGCGCCCTATCGTCAAACACAACTTCTTGGTCAAGGATGTGAAGGACCTCGCCGCGACCATCAAGAAGGCGTTTTATATCGCCAAAACCGGCCGGCCCGGTCCCGTGCTGGTCGATATTCCCAAGGACGTGACGGCGAAAAAATCCACGTTTGACTACACCGTCGACGTAGACATGCGCTCGTACAAGCCGGTACTCAAGGGCCACAGTGGGCAGATCAAAAAAGCGGTGCAGATGATCCTCGCGGCCAAGCGCCCGATGATCTACAGCGGTGGCGGCGTGATTCTCGCCAATGCATCCAAAGAGTTGAATCAGCTCGTCGACAAGTTGGGCTACCCCTGCACCAATACGCTGATGGGTCTGGGTGCCTACAAGGCGACCGACAAGAAGTTCATGGGTATGCCCGGCATGCACGGCACCTACGAAGCCAATTACGCCATGCAGAACTGCGATGTGCTGATTGCGATTGGCGCGCGCTTTGACGACCGTGTGATTGGCAACCCGGCCGACTTTGCCAGCGTCAAGCATCCGCGCCAGATCATTCACATCGATGTTGACCCGTCCTCGATTTCCAAGCGCGTCAAGGTCGATGTGCCGATCGTCGGTGACGTCAAAGACGTGCTCGTTGACATGCTCAAATTGATCGACGCTGAAGCTGCCAATGGTGGTGCGAAACCCGACACCAAAGCGCTCTCCGAGTGGTGGAAACAAATCGAAGAATGGCGCGCCAAGGATTGTCTGCAATACGACCGCAACAGCGACAAGATCAAACCCCAGTTCGTCATCGAAAAGCTGTGGGAGATCACCAAGGGCGAAGCCTTCGTTACCTCTGACGTCGGCCAGCACCAGATGTGGGCCGCGCAGTTTTACAAGTTCGATCAGCCGCGCCGCTGGATCAACTCCGGCGGCTTGGGCACCATGGGCTTCGGCCTGCCGGCTGCGATGGGCGTGCAGATGGTGCATCCCAAGGCGACGGTGGCCTGCATCACCGGCGAAGCGTCGATCCAGATGTGCATTCAGGAGCTTTCCACCTGCAAGCAATACCGTTTGCCGGTCAAGGTGCTGAACCTCAACAACGGGTATCTGGGCATGGTGCGGCAGTGGCAGCAAATCGAATATGGTTCGCGCTATTCGGAGTCCTATGTTGATGCGCTGCCGGATTTCGTCAAGCTTACCGAAGCCTATGGCCACGTCGGCATGCAGATCACCAAACCGTCGGATGTGGAAGGCGCGATCAGGGAAGCGATCAAGCTCAAGGACCGCTGCGTCTTCATGGACTTTTTGACTGACCCGAAAGAGAATGTTTGGCCGATGGTGCAGGCGGGCAAGGGACTGACCAGCATGCTGCTTAGCTCGGAGGAATTGTGATGCGCCACATCATCTCGATTCTTCTGGAAAACGAAGCCGGTGCCTTGTCGCGTGTGTCGGGGCTGTTTTCCGCGCGTGGCTACAACATCGAAACGCTGACGGTGGCGCCGACCGAGGACCCCTCGCTTTCGCGCATGACCATCGTCACCAAGGGTTCGGACGACGTCATCGAGCAAATCACCAAGCACCTCAATCGCCTGATCGAAGTGGTCAAGGTGGTTGATCTGTCCGAAGGTGCGCACATCGAGCGCGAGCTCATGCTGGTCAAGGTGCGCGCCACCGGGAAGGAGCGCGACGAGATGAAGCGCATGGCCGAGATTTTCCGTGGCCGCATCATCGATGTTACCGACAAGACCTACACTATCGAGTTGACCGGCGATGTCGCCAAGCTCGATGCCTTTATTGAAGCCATCGACAAGGCGCTGATTCTGGAGACCGTGCGCACCGGCGTATCCGGCATCGGGCGCGGCGAGCGCGTCTTGAAGGTTTGATCCGAAGCTATTGCACTGTGCGCCGCCTCAGTCGTGTGCGTGGTGCGGTG
>JANNCZ010000387.1:0-1546 GCA_031387185.1 Burkholderiales bacterium | reverse complement strand
CATTGGCCGAGAACCCACCCGGCACCATGCCACCGGTGTCGGGCCAGTGGCCGGTGTTGGCAAGCCAGCACCAGAGCTGGCCCTGATAGAAAAACGGCTTGACGAACTTCACGTCCATTAAATGCGTGCCGCCGAGGTAGGGGTCGTTGAGGATGAAGACATCGCCCTCGTTGAGTCGCAACTTCAAATGCTTGACGCGCTCGATCACCGCCTCGACTGAAAACTGCATGGTGCCGACAAATACCGGCAGGCCCAGCTCACCCTGGGCGATCAATTCACCGCCGCGCATTTCTGCATCACCGACCCGGCCACCGCGATGGTAAATGCCATCGGAGCGGTCCAGCGCCTCGGCGATCACCGGCGAAAACGCGGCGCGCACGAAGGCCAGATCCATTTCGTTGCAGACCTGGTTGAGGCCGCTTTGGATGACGGCGAGGGTGATGGCGTCCATGGGCGATTCGGGCAGCGTGTGCCGGTTGGCGGCGAAGCGCGCATCCTGCCATGAATCAGACCGGCGCGGTAAGATGCGCGCTCCGCGCCTAGCCCGACACGCCCTCGCAACTGCCTAGAAACCGTTGGTGGAAGCGCTTCTCCAGACCATGCCTGCCCCAGTTCCTGCCCGCTACAGCGGCATCGCCATCCTGTTGCACTGGCTGATCGCGCTGCTCGTGATCTGCGGCTTCGCGCTTGGCCTGTACATGGTCAGCCTGAAGTTCAGTCCGCAAAAGCTCACCTACTACGCGTATCACAAGTGGATCGGCGTGAGCGTGTTTACCCTGGCAGTGGTGCGCATCGTCTGGCGCATCACGCACGCGCCGCCCGCGCAGCCAGCGTCGATACCGATTTGGCAACAGGCAGCGTCAGGTGCGGTGCATGCACTGCTCTATCTGCTGTTGATCGCCGCGCCGCTCTCGGGCTGGCTGTATTCCTCGGCGGCAGGCGTGCCGACGGTACCGTTCGGCATCGAAGCCTTGCAGTTGCCCGACCTTGTGGGCAAAGACCGTGCGCTCGCGTTTAATCTGAAGTTCGTCCACATGAGCCTCACCTACTCCTTCGCCGCATTGGTACTTGTGCATGTAGCCGCCGCGCTCAAACACGCGCTGATCGACAGAGATGGCATCATGTCGCGCATGTTGCCTGGAAAAACCGCATGAACGTTCTGCCCTGCTGCCCTCTCACCCGCTGCGCACGCGGCGTTCTGTGCACGTTGGCCGTCATCATTGCAGGCAGCCTCGCTGCCCCCGGCGGTGTGCTCGCGCAAACGGTAGACCTGGCCAAAAGCGAAGTCAGCTTTGGCTTCAAGCAGGAGAACGTGCCGGGCAACGGCAAGTTCAAGAAATTTGCCGCACAGATCACGTTCGACGCCGCCAAGCCCGAAGCCACACGCGCCAACATCGAGGTGGACGTGACCAGCGTCGATCTGGGCGACGCCGGCTGGGACAGCGACATTCAGGGTGCGTCGTGGTTCAACACCAAGCAGTTTCCGAAAGCCCTATTTGTCATCAGCAGCGCCAAGGCGCTCGGCGGTGGGCGGTTTGAGTCAACC
>JANNCZ010000385.1:0-10271 GCA_031387185.1 Burkholderiales bacterium | reverse complement strand
GGGCGCGACGGCCCGGCCAATCATGGCCGCCTGTGCGTCAAGGGCCGCTATGGCTTTGACTATGTGCATCACAAGCAGCGCCTCACCAAGCCGCTGATCCGCCGCGACGGTGCGCCCAAGTCGGGCGGGTTTTCGATGGATCCGGACAATCTCGCGGCTATCTTCCGCGAGGCGAGCTGGGACGAGGCGCTCGACTACGCTGCTGGCAAACTCAAGTCGATACGCGACACCCACGGCAAGCAATCGCTGGCCGGTTTTGGCTCGGCCAAGGGCAGCAACGAAGAAGCCTATTTGTTCCAAAAGCTGGTGCGCACCGGCTTTGGCAGCAACAACGTGGACCATTGCACGCGTCTGTGCCACGCCTCATCCGTCGCTGCGCTGCTCGAAGGCATCGGCTCGGCGGCGGTGTCGAATCAAGTGTCGGATGTGATGCACGCCGAAGTGATCCTGGTGATTGGCGCCAACCCCTCCTCGAATCACCCGGTGGCGGCGACCTGGATCAAGAATGCCGTCAGGAACGGCACCAAGCTGATCATTGCCGACCCGCGCAAGAATGATTTGCATCGCCTCGCCTGGCGCTATCTGCAATTCAAGGCCGACACCGATGTCGCGCTGCTCAACTCGATCATGCACGTGATCGTGGCCGAAGGCCTGGTCGATAAAAAGTTTATCGCTGACCGCACCAGCGGTTACGAGGCGATCCGCGACAACGTCAAGGGCTATGCACCCGAGGCGATGGAGAAAATCTGCGGCATCCCCGCCGAGACCATCCGCGAAGTCGCACGTGCTTTTGCAACTTCCAAAGGCTCGATGATTTTGTGGGGCATGGGCGTCTCGCAACACGTACACGGCACCGACAACGCGCGCTGCCTGATTGCGCTGTCGATGATTACCGGCCAGATCGGCCGGCCCGGCACCGGTCTGCATCCGCTGCGTGGCCAGAACAATGTGCAGGGTGCCTCCGACGCGGGGCTGATCCCGATGATGTTCCCCGACTACAAGCGCGTCGATAACGCGGAAGCCAATGCGCGCTTCGAAAAACTCTGGGGCCGCACGCTCGACAAGAAGCCCGGTCTTACCGTGGTCGAGATCATGAACAAGGCACTCGCGCCGGATACCGACCCGCAAAAAATCCGCGGCATGTATGTCGAAGGCGAGAACCCCGCGATGTCCGACCCCGACCTGCATCACGCGCGCGAAGCCATGGCCTCGCTCGACTGTCTCGTGGTGCAGGACATCTTCATGACCGAGACCGCGTATCTTGCCGACGTGGTGCTGCCCGCATCCGCCTGGCCCGAGAAGACCGGCACGGTCACCAACACCGATCGCATGGTGCAGCTCGGCCGCCGCGCATTGGATGCGCCAGGCGATGCCAAGCAAGATCTGTGGATCATTCAGCAACTCGCCAACCGCATGGGCTGCGGTTGGAATTACACGGGTGAAGAGAGCGGTGTCGCGCAAGTGTTCGACGAAATGCGCCGCGCCATGCCGTCGATTGCCGGCATTACCTGGGAGCGCCTGGAGCGCGAGTCGAGCGTGACCTACCCCTGTGAGAACGAAGGCGACCCCGGTACCTCTGTCGTGTTCACCGAAGATTTCCCGCGCGAGACCGGGCGCGCCAAACTGGTGCCAGCTGACATCATCCCCGCTGCTGAGCGTCCTGATCGCGACTATCCGTTCGTGCTCATCACCGGGCGCCAACTTGAGCATTGGCACACTGGCTCGATGACGCGCCGCGCCACCGTGCTCGATCGTCTCGAGCCGTTCGCCACCGCCGCGTTGCATCCGTCCGATTTTGCCAAGCTGAAAATCAAACCCGGTGATGTGGTTACTGTCGAATCCCGGCGCGGCAAGGTGTCGCTTGCGGCGCGCGCCGACGAGAGCACGCCGCAGGGCGCTGTGTTCATTCCCTTCGCCTACTACGAGGCCGCGGCCAATCTGCTTACCAACCCGGCGCTCGATCCATTCGGCAAGATTCCCGAGTTCAAGTATTGCGCGGTGCGCGTGACCGGCGGCGGCAAGCTCAAGCCATTGACCAGTTATGGGGGCGGCAAGAGCGCGCTGGCAGCCGCATAGCGCGGAGAACCAGACGCAGCAGGCCCAGGCGAAGCAGATCTGAGAGCCGCTCCCACCAAGGGTTGTGGCGCTATGGCAGGGAAGCGCGCTTGCGGCGTTGAGGTGGCTTTGAGGCGGCGTCGAGGCGGCGATGAGGTGATGATGTGATGGTGAGGCGGCGTGATTGATGCGCGTCAAGTTTTGCGTGATTGGTATCGCGCAGATTGACTTCAATCAAGGTTGATCGCGTGCGCGCCACGCAAGATGACGCGTGCGCAAACTGCGCCCGTATTCATGAATACAAGCCGTGCATCGCCAGCGTGCGGTACCCGGCCTGCCCCAACCAAGAGTGGAGACAGCATGCCCAAGTCAGACATTGAAATCGCCCAAGCGGCCACGATGCAGCGCATCGCCAAGGTAGCCAAGGACAAACTGGGCATCAGCGATGAGCATTTGGTGCCCTATGGCCACTACAAGGCCAAGCTGTCGCTCGATTTCATCGACACGCTCAAAGACAAACCCAACGGCAAGCTGATCCTGGTCACCGCGATCAACCCGACGCCAGCCGGCGAGGGCAAGACCACCACCACCGTAGGCTTGGGCGATGCGCTCAACCATCTGGGCAAGAAGGCCATCATCGCCTTGCGCGAGCCGTCCCTCGGCCCGGTGTTCGGCGTCAAGGGCGGTGCGGCCGGCGGCGGCTATGCGCAGGTGGTGCCGATGGAAGACATCAACCTGCATTTCACTGGCGACTTCTCGGCGATTGCGCTGGCCAACAACCTGCTCGCTGCGGCAATCGACAACCACATCAGCCACGGCAACGCACTCGGTATCGACATCCGCCGCATTCAGTGGAAGCGCGTGGTGGACATGAATGACCGCGCGCTGCGCGACATCACGATTGGCCTCGGCGGCCCGGCCAACGGCTATCCACGCCAGGATGGTTTCGACATCGTGGTTGCCTCCGAAGTGATGGCGATTTTCTGCCTCGCCACCTCGCTCAAGGATTTGAAGAAGCGCCTCGGCAATATCGTGGTGGCCTACACCAAAGACCAGAAAGCCATTCGCGCGTCAGACCTCAAGGTGCATGGCGCGATGACTGTGCTGCTCAAAGACGCACTTGCCCCCAATCTGGTGCAGACGCTGGAAAACAACCCGGCCTTCATCCACGGCGGCCCGTTCGCCAACATCGCGCATGGCTGCAACTCGGTGATCGCGACACAAACGGCGTTGAAGCTGGCAGACTACGTGGTGACCGAAGCAGGCTTTGGCGCTGACTTGGGTGCAGAAAAGTTCGTGGACATCAAGTGCCGCAAGACGGGCTTGAAGCCGAGCGCAGTGGTCATCGTCGCCACCGTGCGCGCGCTCAAGTACCACGGCGGCACCGACTTGAAGACGCTCAATAGCGAAAACCTGGCCGCGCTCGAAAAAGGCATCGCCAATCTCGAGCGCCATGTGCACAACATCACCGAACATTACGGCATGCCCTGCGTCGTATCGGTCAATCATTTTATTTATGACACCGACAAAGAGCACGCGCTGCTGCGTGAGAAGCTTAGCCATTTGGGTGCACCGGTAATCCTGGCCAAGCACTGGGCCGATGGCGGCAAGGGTGCAGCTGAGGTGGCGAAAAAAGTCATCGAGCTGTGTGAAGGCAAAAACAATTTCCACTTCGTCTATGAAGACAGCGACCCGCTGTGGGAGAAGATGAAGAAGATCGCCACCAAGATTTACGGTGCCGCCGATATTTCCGCCGATGCCAAGGTGCGCGCGCAAATCAAGAAGTTTCAGGACGAAGGCTACGGCCACTACCCGGTGTGTGTCGCCAAAACGCAGATGTCGTTCTCGACCGATGCGTCACTGCGCGGCGCGCCCTCGGGCCACATGGTCAATGTGCGTGAAGTACGCCTCGCGGCGGGCGCCGAATTCGTCGTGATGGTGTGCGGTGACATCATGACCATGCCGGGCCTTCCCAAGGTGCCATCGGCCGAGGTGATTGATCTCGACGACGATGGCAAGGTGGTCGGCTTGTTCTAATGCAGGTTATGCTGTTGGCATATATGCCGTCATCGCAGAAACCGTAAAATCTCCCGTGCGAGGAGATCGGTACATTCAGGAAGTCAAAGGAGACAGCATGAAGACAGTGATTCAACGCTTATTTTCCGCTGCGGCAGTGGGTCTGGCTTGCATTGGATCGCCGCCTGTACTCGCTGCGTGGGAGCCCACCAAGACGGTGGAGTTCATCGTGCCGGCCGGCACCGGCGGTGGTGCAGACCAGATGGCGCGCATTACCCAGGCGATCATCGCCAAACACAAGCTGATGAAGCAGCCAATGGTGGTGGTCAACAAGGGCGGTGGCGCGGGAGCGGAAGGATTTCTGGATGCCAAGAGTGCCAAGGGTGATCCGCATAAGGTCATCATCACATTGTCTAACCTGTTCACCACGCCGCTCGCGACGGGCGTGCCATTCAACTGGCGTGATCTGACACCGGTGTCGATGCTGGCGCTTGACCAGTTTGTGCTGTGGGTCAATGCCGATACCCCTTACAAAGAGCCAAAAGATTTTGTCGCAGCGGTGAAGGCGGCAGGCGGCAAAATGAAAATGGGCGGCACTGGTTCCAAACAGGAAGACCAGATCATCACCGTCGCGCTGGAGAAGCAGACCGGTGCCAAGTGGAATTACATCTCGTACAAGGGCGGCGGCGACGTGGCCGTGCAATTGGTCGGCAAGCACGTTGATTCAAGCGTGAACAATCCGATTGAAGCGGTGGCGCAATGGCGCGCCGGGCAACTCAAGCCGCTGTGCGTGTTCGATGCCAAGCGTATGCCCTACAAAACCAAGGTCACCAAGGACATGAGCTGGGCCGACATTCCGACCTGCAGGGAAAAAGGCCTGGATATCGAATACCTGATGCTGCGCGGCATCTTCATGCCAGGCGGCGTGACGCCCGACCAAGTGGCCTACTACGTGGACTTGTTCAAAAAAGTGCGCGAGACGGCAGACTGGAAAGACTTCATCGAAAAGGGCGCGTTCAACACCACGGCACTGAGCGGCAAGGAGTATGCCGATTGGGTCGCCAAGGAAGAAGCGCGCCACTTGTTTCTGATGCGCGACGCAGGCTTCATCGCGAAGTAATCCCTACACCGCATGCCCGCGTGATACGGGCATGCGGCGAGTGCGGCCGCTGGTACGTGGGTGCGTGTGCAGGTTGGTACGTTGGTACGTTGGTACGTTGGCGCGCTGGCGTGTATCCCAATCTCGGTGCCCGCTCCCGCAAAAAAACATCCCCAGTGGCTATTGCCATCCGATTAAATTGAGCCGGAAACACCATGACCGAACCTGACCAGCATGCCGAATCACCCAGTGCGGTATCGAACCGCAATGTGGAACTTATTGTCAGTGGCGTCACTCTTGCCCTGGGCCTGCTGGTGATTGCGGACAGCCTGCGCCTCGGCACCGGCTGGTCGGACGAGGGTCCCAAGGCGGGTTACTTCCCCTTCTATATCGGCCTCATCATTTGTATCGGCTCCGTCGTCAACGCCGTACTCGCCCTGCGTGACCGCGAGTCCGGCAGCTTCGTCTCCAAGGCGCAGGCCCGTGACGTGCTGCGTGTGTTTGTGCCGATGCTGGTCTTTGCCGCGCTCATCCAGCCGCTTGGGATTTATGTGGCATCGATTCTATATATCGGTTTTTTCATGCGCTGGATCGGCAAGTATTCGTGGCAGAAGTCAATTGGCGTCGCGGTGGCGACATCCATTGGGTTCTTTGTGGTGTTCGATTTGTGGTTCAAGGTGCCGCTGATCAAAGGTCCGCTTGAAGCGGCCCTCGGACTAGGCTAAGGGAGAGCAGACATGGAAGAACTGCAATCCCTGATGGGAGGCTTCGCGATTGTCCTGACGTGGTTCAACGTCATGCTCATGTTTGCCGGCATCATTCTCGGCGTGCTGGTCGGCGTGTTGCCTGGCCTCGGCGGTGCCAACGCGATTGCGATTCTGGTGCCGCTTACCTTTGCGATGGCGCAGCAACCGGGCGGGCAGGTGTCAGCCATCATTCTGCTGTCTTGCATTTACTGGGGCGCGCTGTTTGGCGGCGCGATAGCGTCGATCCTGTTCAACATTCCCGGCGAGCCGTGGTCGGTGGCCACCACGTTTGACGGTTATCCGATGTCGCAGCAGGGCAAGACCGGGCAGGCGCTGACGGCAGCGTTCACCTCATCGTTTGTTGGCGCAGCGGTCGGTGTGTTGTTGATTACCTTCGTGTCGCCGGTGATTGCCAAGTTTGCGCTCAAGTTTGGCCCGGCTGAATATTTTTCGGTTTACTTTTTGACCTTTGCTGCCTTCATCGGCATGTCCAAGGGCAATCCTTTCAAGACTGTGGTGGCGATGATGCTCGGGTTTGCGCTCGCCGCCGTCGGCACCGATACCGTCACCGGCGCGATGCGCCTGACCTTCGGCATCACCGAACTGCTCAAGGGCTTCGACTTCCTGATCGCGGTGATCGGCCTGTTCGGCATCGGCGAAATTTTGCGCACCATGGAAGAAGGCATGGCGATCAAGGGCGCCGAAGGCAAGCTCAACTTCCGCGTGGTGTGGGAGACCTGGAAGGAGTTGCCGCGATATTGGGTCACGACGGTTCGCAGCTCCATCGTCGGTTGTCTGATGGGGATCGTACCGGGCGGCGCGACGCCGGCCTCGTTCATGAGCTATGGCCTGGCGCAGCGCTTCTCGAAAAATGGCGCGAATTTCCGCAAGGGCGAGATCGAAGGCGTGATCGCGCCGGAGACAGCAGCGCACGCGGCGGGCACCAGTGCGCTGATCCCGATGCTGACGCTTGGCGTGCCGGGCTCACCAACCGCAGCCGTGCTGCTGGGCGCGCTCCTGATTTGGGGCTTGCAGCCCGGCCCGCTGCTGTTCATCGAGCAAAAAGACTTTGTTTGGGGCCTGATCGCCTCGATGTATCTGGGCAATATCGTCGGCCTGATCGTCGTGCTCACCACGGTGCCGTGGTTTGCGATGATCCTGCGCATTCCCTTCTCGATCATCGGGCCGGTCATCATCGTGATTTGCGCCATCGGTGCTTACACAGTGCACAGCTCGATGCTGGACGTGTGGATGATGCTGTTGTTTGGCGTGGTGGGCTATGTGTTCAGCAAGCTCAACTACCCGCTCGCGCCGATGGTGCTGGCGTTGGTGTTGGGCGACCGCGCTGAAGAAAACTTCCGCAACGCGATCAAGGGCTCGCAAGGCGACATGGGCATCTTTTTCTCCAACGGCCTGGTCGGCACGCTCACCGGGCTGGGGTTGATCCTCATGTTCCTGCCGCTGATGAGCGCGATTCGCGCGCGCATGCAAGGCAAATAGGGTGGGTGGCCAATGCAGGCCCGGCATGCCAGCCGGTGTCCTGCAACCGGCTGTTGCGCAGCGGTGCAGCTTAAACGCGCGGTTTGACGCGGCTCAGTGTTTCCGGCGTGATGTTGAGATAGGCCGCCAATTCCTTTTTCGGAATGCGCTCCATCAGGTCGGCGTGCTTGCGCGAAAAGCGCGCCAGCCGCCCCGGCGCGTCGAGCAAGTGCAAGGTGATCGTGTGCGCCATCACTTCCGACATCAGGCTCATGACCTCATACTCGAACACATCTTTGGCGGCCGCGTGCCGGTCGATAAAGTCGACCCAGGTTTCCATCGGTATCTTGGCCACGCGGGCATTGGTGAGCGCGACGATGCTGTAGGGCGTCGGCGTATGCAGGCGCCACGCTGCATAGCTGGTGTCCATGTCTGTTTCGGCTGCCAGGCGCAGGATCATCTCCTTGCCCTCGGAGTTGCCAACCACCCGTTTGAGAATGCCTTCGAGAATAAAAAACTGCTCCATCTCGTCCGAGCCTTGGGTCACCAGCATCGATCCCTTGGCGTAATCAATGATTTCGAGCTTGGGCTCAAGCTCGTCCCACAGCTTCGCTTCCAGTTTTTTGAGAACGATGTTCTGCTTTAACTGAATGCGAATCGTGTTGCGCTGGGGATGGGCGGCGATGCTGGTCATAAGCTTGCGGGGCGTGCGGGGCGTATGGCAGGGGGCGGCGGCTGCGTCTGGCGAGCCGGCGGCGCTGAGGGGGTGCGGCAAGAATTATAAGCGAGCGTACATGGGCGCTTCCGGTGCGCCCTGCGACAATGATGGCGTCGCTTTGTTGACTTGGGTCAAGCGCCATCTTTGACTTCAATCAAGGTCAATTTCAGAGGGGATTTCTATATTCTCCCCTGCGCACCAAATGTGCTGGCGCCTGCTGGCCTTGATCCGATTTTCCCCGCCTTCCGGTGTTCCACCGGTTTTTTTAGCGGCCTTGTGAATGACACAACACCGTATTCCTGGAGAACCTCCACCATGGGCAATATGAACGAAACAACTGCCGCTGCCGCGCAAGCCGTGAGCGCCGTATCCGAAACCACCGACGGTTTTCATCTGGTCATTGATGCCCTGAAGCTCAATGGCCTTAACACCATCTATGGCCTGCCTGGCATTCCGATCACCGACTTGACGCGCAAGGCGCAGGCGGCCGGCATGCGCGTGATTTCGTTCCGTCACGAGCAAAACGCCGGCAACGCCGCTGCGATTGCGGGTTTCATCACCCAGCAGCCCGGTGTCTGTCTCACGGTGTCGGCACCAGGCTTTCTCAATGGCCTCACTGCACTCGCCAACGCCACCACCAACTGCTTCCCGATGATTCTCATTTCCGGCTCGTCCGAGCGTGAGATCGTCGACTTGCAGCAGGGCGACTACGAAGAGATGGACCAGCTCGCGATTGCCAAGCCTTTGTGCAAGGCGGCGTTCCGTGTGCTCAACGCTGAAGACATTGGCGTCGGCATCGCGCGCGCGATCCGCTCTGCGGTGTCGGGCCGTCCCGGCGGTGTGTATCTCGATCTGCCAGCCAAGTTGTTTGGGCAGTCGATGGATGCGGCTGCTGGCAAAGCATCACTCATCAAGGTGGTGGATCCGGCGCCACGCCAACTTCCCGCACCTGATTCGGTCAAGCGCGCACTCGATCTGCTCAAGAGCGCCAAGCGCCCGTTGATCCTGCTGGGCAAAGGGGCCGCTTACGCACAGTCTGATGCAGACATTCGCACCCTGATCGAGAAAACCGGCATTCCTTACCTGCCGATGTCGATGGCAAAGGGCTTGTTGCCTGATACCCACGAGCAATCGGCTGCGGCTGCGCGCTCTTACGTATTGCCTGCCGCCGACGTAGTCGTGCTGGTTGGCGCACGCCTGAACTGGCTGCTCTCGCAAGGCAAGGGCAAGACCTGGGGAGCTAAGGATCACAAGGCCTGGGGCGCGCAAAAATTTATCCAGATCGACATTTCACCGACTGAGGCGGACAGCAACGTGCGCATCGAAGCGCCGTTGGTGGGCGATATCGGCTCGTGCGTCTCTGCGCTGTTGTCCGGCATCGGTGCAAACTGGAGCAAGCCTTCCGCCGAATGGCTGGGCGCGATTGCCGAGCGCAAGAACAAGAACCTCACCAAGATGGCCGAAACGCTTGCCAAAGATCCGTCGCCGATGAATTTCCACAGCGCGCTCAACGTGGTGCGCGACATCATCAAGGCCAACCCGGACGCGATGCTGGTCAACGAAGGTGCCAACGCACTCGATTTCACGCGCAGCATTGTCGACATGTACAAGCCGCGCAAGCGCCTTGACGTCGGCACCTGGGGCATCATGGGTATCGGCATGGGCTTCGCCGTGGCCGCAGCGGTCGAAACCAACCTGCCGGTGATTGCGATTGAAGGCGACAGCGCGTTCGGCTTCTCGGGTATGGAAGTCGAGACCATCTGCCGCTACAACCTGCCGGTGTGCATCGTCATCATGAACAACAACGGTGTCTATGGCGGCAAGGACGTCAACCCCACCGGCGGCCCCGATGTTGCGCCGACGGTGTTCGTCAAGGGTGCGCGCTACGACAAACTGATGGAAGCCTTCGGCGGCATCGGCGTGCATGCCACCACGCCGGCTGAACTGCGGAGCGCGATGGAGACCGCGATCAAATCACGCAAGCCGACCCTCATCAACGCCGTGATCGACGAAGGAGCGGGTACCGAGAGCGGGCGCATCACCAGTCTGAATCCGCAGACGGCCAAGAAGGCTTGAGCCTAAAATTCGCGGATCCACAAGAAGCATTCACACCAGCCATCACGGCGGACCACCTTGCGTCCGTCGCAGGGAAATTTGG
>JANNCZ010000235.1:0-6559 GCA_031387185.1 Burkholderiales bacterium | reverse complement strand
CCACCAAACCCCCGGGAGGGAACTGCGCAATCAAGCGGACGGTGCCGCGCGTGGGCCAGGCTGGGCTTTGGGCACGCACGAAAGCAGGTGCGGTCATCAGGGCGGCGCCAGCGGTGAGTAGGTCACGACGTTTCATGGGGGGTCCTTTGGGTTGTTTGGCTGGTCCGTGCCGGGCAGCCTATGGAGTGGGAATGACGGCGGAAACTGCGAAGAACTGTTGTTGAATCAAGCAATCGATGTGCCATTGTACGCAAGCGGGTAGGCTTGGCGCGGGTCTGTGCCGCGCTGGCGCGGTGAAGCGATTGGGCAGGCAATGCGCAGGGAGAAATATACTTGACGAAATCAGTGGGGTATTGGTATACTTGACTTAATTGCTCGGGTTTAACTGCCTCGGTTTACCTGCGCGGACTTAACCGCGTGGGTTTAACCCGGGCTTGTCCAGAAAGGCCCCATCATGAGACTGACC
Organism: Burkholderiales bacterium; assembly: GCA_031387185.1. Classification (GTDB taxonomy): domain Bacteria; phylum Pseudomonadota; class Gammaproteobacteria; order Burkholderiales; family JAEUOS01; genus CANJDH01. The sequence continues at coordinate 6,093 of JANNCZ010000235.1, read as the reverse complement.
ACCAAAGGCCGCTTCGCCGTCACCGCGATGATCGATCTCGCGCTGCGCGACACCAATGGCCCCGTGACGCTGGCTGCGATCAGCGGGCGGCAGGGCATCTCGCTCTCCTACCTTGAGCAGTTGTTCGGCAAGCTGCGCCGCCACAATATCGTGGAGTCGGTGCGTGGCCCCGGTGGCGGTTACAACATGGCGCGCACGCTTGAAAAAGTGTCGGTTGCCGAGATCATTGCGGCGGTGGACGAGCCGCTGGACGCGACCATGTGCGGCGGCGAGAAGGATTGCCACCAGCAGGGCCGCGTTGGTGGCGGCTTGACCGAGACCAAACGCAAAGGCCAATGCATGACGCACGATCTGTGGGCCACACTGAATAAAAAGATGCAGGACTATCTGGGCTCGGTTTCACTCGCCGATCTGGTGCGCCAGCAGCGCGAGCGCGAGGCCGCTGGCGGCGCATCGCAGCCTGTCACGATGAATCGTTCTACCCAATCTCACCATCACCATCCCGTGCGCTCGGCAGTGCCGGCCTGATTCTGGAGCTTGTCATGAAATTTCCAATCTATCTTGATAACTCGGCGACCACGCCGGTGGACCCGCGCGTCGCCAAGACCATGATGCAGTACATCCTTGAGGACTTCGGCAACCCGGCGTCACGTTCGCACCTGTACGGCTGGAAGGCGGAAGAAGCGGTCGAAGCGGCGCGCGAAAACGTCGCCAAGCTGATTGGCGCGGACGCGAAAGAAATTGTCTGGACGTCCGGCGCGACCGAATCCGACAATCTCGCCATCAAGGGCGCAGCGCAGTTTTACAAGTCCAAGGGCAAGCACATCATCACGATGACGATTGAGCACAAGGCTGTGCTTGATACCTGCCGCGAGCTGGAGCGCCAGGGGTTTGAGGTGACCTATCTCGACCCCGAGCCAAACGGCTTGCTGGACATTGAAAAATTCAAGGCGGCGATCCGCCCCGACACGATTCTGGTGTCGATCATGTATGTGAACAATGAAATCGGCGTGATTCAGGACATCCCCGCCATCGGCGAAATCTGCCGCAGCAAGGGCATCATTTTTCACGTGGATGCCGCGCAAGCGACTGGCAAGGTGGCCATCGACCTGGCCACGCTCAAAATCGATCTGATGTCCTTGTGCGCACACAAAACCTACGGCCCCAAAGGCATCGGTGCTCTCTATGTGCGCCGCAAGCCGCGCGTGCGTCTCGAAGCACAGATGCATGGCGGCGGGCATGAGCGTGGTTTCCGCTCCGGCACACTGGCGACGCACCAGATCGTCGGCATGGGCGAATCATTCCGCTACGCGCGTGAAGAGATGGCCGTTGAGAACGAGCGCGTGCGCATGCTGCGCGACCGTCTGATGCATGGACTGCAAAATATGGAAGAGGTCTACATCAACGGTGACCTCGACAACCGTGTGCCGCACAACCTCAACATGAGTTTCAATTTTGTCGAGGGCGAGTCGCTCATCATGGCCATCAAGGACATCGCGGTGTCCAGCGGCTCGGCCTGCACCTCGGCGAGTCTGGAACCTTCTTACGTGCTGCGTGCTCTTGGCCGCAGCGACGAGCTGGCGCATTCCTCAATCCGCTTCACCCTTGGGCGCTTTACCACCGAGGAAGAAGTCGATTTCGCGATCAAGCTGCTGTCAGCCAAGATTGGTAAACTGCGCGACCTCTCACCCCTGTGGGAAATGTTTAAGGACGGTGTGGACTTGAATAGCGTGCAGTGGGCAGCACATTAAGAGTTACCAGGGGCGTTACCAGGGTCGCAACAAGCAAGGATCAACCGGAGTAAAGCATCATGGCATACAGCGAAAAAGTGTTGGATCATTACGAGAACCCGCGCAACGTCGGTTCGTTTGAAAAAGGCGACGACTCGGTTGGCACCGGCATGGTCGGCGCGCCGGCCTGCGGCGACGTGATGAAGCTGCAGATCAAGGTCGGCACCGATGGCCGCATTGAAGACGCAAAGTTCAAGACCTACGGCTGCGGCTCGGCGATTGCCTCGTCGTCGCTGGTGACCGAATGGGTCAAGGGCAAGACACTCGACGAAGCGATGGGCATCAAGAACACCCATATCGCTGAAGAGCTCGCGCTGCCGCCGGTCAAGATTCACTGCTCGATCCTCGCTGAAGACGCGATCAAGGCAGCCATCACCGACTACAAGACCAAGCATCTGGTCGAACAAAAACAAGCCGCCTGAGGTTCCTATGCCCGTCACCCTGACCGAAAACGCTGCCAAGCACGTCACCAACTACATCGCCAAGCGCGGGCGTGGCATGGGGCTGCGTCTGGGCGTCAAGACCACCGGTTGCTCGGGCCTCGCCTACAAGATCGAGTTTGCCGACGCAGCCAATCCCGAAGACCAGCAGTTCGAGAGCCACGGCATCAAGGTGCTGGTCGATCCGAAGAGTTTGGCCTACCTCGAAGGTACCGAGCTCGACTACACCCGCGAAGGCTTGAACGAAGGTTTCAAGTTCACCAATCCCAACGAAAAAGACCGGTGCGGCTGCGGGGAAAGTTTTCACGTCTGAGCCATGGAATTCGAGCAAATTCTTGTCGAAGCCAAGCGTCTGGAATCGCCGGTGCGCGCGCGGCTGGCGAAAATGATCCTCGAATCGCTCGACGAGGAAGATTTTGTCGATGCCGATGTTGAAGCAGCTTGGATGGCGGTAGCGAAGGCGCGCGACGCGCAAATGGATGCTGATCCATCGCTCGTGCTCGATGCCAGGGAAGAGCTTGACCGCCTGATCGTGCGTTACGGGGGATGAAGCGCCTTTCCCTGCATCGTGACGTTCTGAAAGAAGTTGACGAGGCGGCCCAATTCTACGAACGGCGCGTGCCATTGCTCGGTGCGCGGTTTGCCAAGGCGGTTCGTGCGGGGCTGCACGCGATTGCGGAACACCCTGACCGTCATCCAATCTTTTACGAGGACACCCGCCGGTATCTGATTAAGGATTTTCCGTATCGCATCGTGTATCGCGCGACAGGTGACGGAATCCGCGTACTCGCCGTGGCGCATACGCACCGTCACCCGGCGTACTGGGCAAAGCGAAAATAAATGGGCGCGCCTAGTCACTTTGAGCTATTTGGCCTCGCACCGGGATTTAATCTGGATATGACCCATCTTGACGCAGCGTACCGGGAACTTCAATCCCGCGTGCATCCGGACAAGTTCACCACCGCTGGCAGCGCCGAACGCCGCGCGGCAATGCAGTGGGCGGTGCGCGCCAATGAGGCTTATAGCGTTCTCAAAGACCCACTCAAACGCGCCTTGCATTTGCTCCAATTGCGCGGCGTCGATGTTGGGGCCGAGAACAACACGGCGATGGAGCCGGCATTTTTGATGGCGCAAATGGAATGGCGCGAGGCGGTCGAAGATGCGCGCGATGCGAAGAATGTCGAAGCGCTCGACCGCCTGCTCGATGATCTGCGCGCCGAGAAGAAGTTGCGCTACGGCAAGCTCGGTGCTTGGCTTGACTCGAATGCCGACAAACCCGCAGCCGAAGCGGTGCGCCAATTGATGTTTCTGGAGAAAGTGCAGAGCGAGATTGGTGACAGCATCGCGGCCTTGGAGGATGCTTAACCGTGGCACTGCTGCAAATCGCCGAACCCGGCCTCTCTACCGCCCCTCACGAGCATCGCCTTGTGGTTGGCATTGACTTGGGCACCACCAACTCACTGGTCGCTGCGGTGATGAGCGGCGTGGCGCGTGTGCTGCCCGATCATCAGGGCAGGCCCTTGCTGCCGTCAGTGGTGCGTTACGACGCCAAGGGCGTCAATGCCGTCGGTCACGCGGCTGCGGCGCAGGCGGTGATGGATCCGGCCAACACCATCGTGTCAGTCAAGCGCTTCATGGGCCGTGGCCTTGCGGACATTCGCCGCGCAGTAGGCGGCTCGGAGGATGCGCGCCTGCCTTACGACTTCATCGACACGCCCGGCATGCTGAAGATTCGCACGCGCGCCGGCGAGAAAAGCCCGGTCGAAGTGTCGGCTGACATTCTCGAATCACTCAAGATACGCGCCGAAGAAGCGCTGGGCGACAGGCTCACCGGCGCGGTGATTACCGTACCGGCCTACTTTGACGACGCGCAGCGCCAGGCCACCAAAGACGCTGCACAGCTCGCTGGCCTAGACGTGCTGCGCCTGATCAACGAGCCGACGGCGGCGGCGATTGCCTATGGCCTCGACAACGCGGCCGAAGGCGTCTACGCGGTCTATGACCTCGGTGGCGGCACCTTCGATATATCGATTCTCAAACTGACCAAAGGCGTGTTCGAGGTGTTGTCCACCGGTGGTGATTCCGCTCTCGGTGGCGACGACTTTGATGCAGCGCTCGCCGAGTGGGCAGCCAAGGAGTCACGCGGAGCGGCGCACCTGGAGCGGTTCTCCGGCAGCATGCGCCGGAAACTGTTGGTGGAAGCGCGTTTCGCCAAGGAGCGCCTGACAAACCATGATGCCACCTTCTTCAATGTGCAGCGTGATGACGGGCAGGTCGTGGCGCTGCACGTCACACGCAAGATGTTTGAAGCCCTCACCGAGCCACTGCTCAAGAAGACGCTAGTGGCGACGCGCAAGGCGCTGCGCGATGCAAGCCTTGCCGCCGCAGAAGTCAAAGGTACCGTGCTGGTGGGCGGCTCGACGCGCATGCCGCAGGTGTACGCCGCCGTGAAGCAACTGTTCGCCAAAGAGCCGTTGACCAATCTCAACCCGGATGAAGTGGTGGCGCTCGGTGCGGCAATGCAGGCCAATCTGCTGGCCGGCCATCACGCCGAAGGTGAAGAGTGGTTGCTGCTCGATGTGATTCCGCTCTCGCTGGGGCTGGAGACCATGGGCGGCCTCGCCGAGCGCGTGATCCCGCGCAACTCGACAATTCCGGTCGCGAAGGCGCAAGAGTTCACCACCTTCAAGGACGGCCAGACCGCGATGGCGATTCACGTGGTGCAGGGCGAGCGTGACCTGGTCTCGGACTGCCGCTCGCTGGCACGATTTGAATTGCGCGGCATCCCGCCGCTGGTGGCAGGAGCGGCGCGGATTCGCGTGACGTTTCAGGTCGATGCCGATGGCTTGCTGTCGGTGTCGGCGCAAGAGCAGACTTCGGGCGTGAAAGCCGAGATCACGGTCAAGCCCTCCTACGGATTGGGCGATGACGAAATTGCGCGCATGCTGCGCGATTCGTTTGATCGCGCTGGTGATGACATCAAGGTGCGTGCGTTGCGTGAGCAGCAGGTCGATGCCGGGCAAATGCTGGGCGCGATTGACGCGGCGCTGGCGGTGGATGCCGCGCTGCTCTCCGCAGACGAGCGCGCCGGCATAGATGCGTTGTGCGGCAAGCTGCGCGTTACCGCAGCGGGTACCGATCATCTCGCAATCAAGGCATCAGTTGAGGCACTCAACAAAGGCAGTGAAGACTTTGCCGCACGGCGCATGGATCGCGCGATTCACTCGGCGCTGGCTGGCCGCACGCTGGCCTCGATTGACGCTGGCAATCCGGTTAAAGCTGTTGCACAGCCTGTCCCAACCGGCTCCTGAAACCCTGAAGCACTGACACCATGCCGCAAATTGTTGTACTTCCCCATGTTGAGTTGTGCCCCGAAGGCACGGTGATCGACGCGTTGGCCGGCGTTTCCCTGTGCGACGCGCTGTTGCAGAACGATGTCGATATTGAGCACGCCTGCGAAAAATCCTGCGCCTGCACCACCTGCCACGTGATCGTGCGCGAAGGCTTTGCCGCGCTCGATCCTTCTGACGAAAAAGAAGACGACCTGCTCGACAAAGCCTGGGGTCTCGAAGTACATTCGCGGCTGTCGTGTCAGGTGATTTTGGGTGACACCGATCTCGTAATCGAGATCCCGAAATACACCATCAACATGGCGAAAGAAGGGAAGCACTGATCATGAAATGGACCGACTCCCGCGAGATCGCCATTGCGCTGTGCGAAGCGCACCCCGGTGTGGACCCGCTCAAGCTGCGCTTCACCGAGCTGCATGCCTGGGTGTGCGCGCTGCCTGGCTTTGCCGACGACCCCAACCGCTCTGGCGAAAAAATTCTGGAAGCGATCCAGATGATGTGGATCGACGAGGC
>JANNCZ010000223.1:0-5591 GCA_031387185.1 Burkholderiales bacterium | reverse complement strand
GGGCTGTCCGTGTCTGACGCCGTGCGTCTGCTACTGCGCCGCGTGGTTGCGGATCAGGCGTTTCCGCTGGAACTCAAAGTGCCGAATGCAGAGACGCGTGCGGCGATGGCCGAAGCTGAACAGGTTGTCAAATCGCGCCGCAGCCGCTTCGCCACTGCTGACGACATGTTCGCGCATCTTGACAAGAACATCCGCAAGTAAGCGCGCCGCGCTGCCGCGCGAACCGGACTACACCAAGGCGTTCCTGAAAGACTGGGAGCGTCTGACCCATTCAGGCCGGTACGACATGAACCGCCTCAAGCAAGCCATGCTGCTGCTGATCTCCAACGACGGCCCGCTCGGCCCCGAATGGCTCGACCACCCGCTCAAAGGCGATTGGGAGGGCCATCGCGAATGTCACGTCGGCGGTGATTTTCTGCTGGCGTACAAGCTCGATGGAACCGGCTTGGCGGGGAAAGTGGTGTTCGTCAGGGCCGGCACACATTCGGAGTTGTTTCGCGCCTGACTCGAAATGTGCCATCTCCTTATTTTGCTATCCTGGCACTGGCTTGAAACCAGGGATTCAAGGCATTGTGGACACTTTTCCTCGAATCTTTTGCCGCTACGTGAACTGGCCGCGCGTCCTGGTGTCTCGCTATCGTTGATCGCAGATGATGGTAAATTTATATGGTTTTATAGATATGGGCACCCATATGAAAACCACCATTGACTTGTCCGACGCCCTGTTTTCTGCTGCCAAAGCGCATGCCGCAAGGCACGACACCACCCTGCGCGCACTGATCGAACAAAGCCTGGCGCGCACGCTGCGCGAGGCCAAGACCGTGCGTCCGTTCAAACTCAGGGACGCGAGCGTGCGTGGCAAAGGGTTAACCTCCGCTGCGCGCGCGATGCCGTGGTCAGCCATTCTTGCGCTGGCAAACGAGCGCGAATAAGGTGATTGCGCTCGATACCAACATCCTGATTTACGCGCATCGCAGCGAGAGTGAATGGCACGAAGCGGCGTCCGCCTGTGTGCAAACCCTGGCCGAGGGGCGCGCTGCTTGGGCGATCCCCTGGCCTTGCGTTCATGAGTTTTTTGCCATCGCTACGCGCGCAAACATCTTCAATCCTCCCAGCACTGCCGCGCAAGCCCTCGCGCAGCTTGAGGCGTGGTTCGAGTCGCCCGCGCTGCATTTGATCGGCGAATCAGCGAACCACTTCAACACCCTGAAGCAGTTGGTGACAGGGGCGAAATTGCAAGGCGGTGCGATTCATGACGCGCGCATCGCCGCGATTTGTACGGATCACGGCGTCGCCGCCCGGTGGACGGCGGATCGCGACTTCTCGCGCTTCCCATCGCTCAGAGTCAAGAATCCATTGACGAAGGCTTGAGGGAAACGCCACTCCCTGTCGAAACGCCAGTCTCTGGCTTTTGGCGTAACAAGGTGAGCCGGCTTACCGGCCAGCAGCGAGCGCCGCATGGTGCTCTGAGCACCACGCACCGGAATGATTTGCGCGCTCGCTCGTTTCAATCGCGCATATTTGGTGCATACTTTCGCGCGCCAAGCGTTTTGGCGCCCGTACGAGCAGCATACGGTAACCAAAGCGGCAGTCAAAGCGACGTTGGCACAGTGTCTGCATTGCATCGTTCAAGACCCGCAAATCGTTCCATAGGAGTTTCCCCATGCATTTGCAGTTGTCACGCATCACCCGCTCCTTGTTGGCCGCCGCGCTGGCCGCGCCGCTGGCGTTTGCCGCAGCCGGTGCCGCAGCACAAGGCACGCTACGCATCGGCATGACCGCCGCCGACATTCCCGCCACCACCAGCCAGCCCGACTCCGGCTTCGAAGGAAACCGCTTCACCGGCTGGACCCTGTTCGATGCGCTCACGATGTGGGATTTGTCTTCAGCCGAGAAACCCTCGACAGTGATCCCCGGCCTCGCCGAAAGCTGGGCGGTGGACGCCAAGGACAAGACCAAGTGGATTTTCAAATTGCGCAAGGGCGCAAAATTCCATGACGGCACCGATGTGAACGCCGATGCCATCGTCTTCAATTTCGAAAAAGTCCTGAAGAAAGACGCGCCGCATTACGACGCCCGCCTGGTCGGCCAGACCCTGCCGCGCATGCCCACGCTCTCCGGCGCACGAAAGATAGATGACTCGACCATCGAAGTCTCCTCGACCGAGCCGGATTCGTTCCTGCCGATCAACCTGACCAATCTGTTCATGGCGAGCCCGACCGCGTGGGCCAAGACCAAGAGCTGGACCGAGTTTGCCAAGGCGCCGGTGGGTTCGGGGCCGTGGAAGTTCACGCGCCTGGTGCCGCGCGAGCGTCTCGAATTGGAACGCAACAGCGACTACTGGAACAAGGCACGCGTGCCGAAAGCCGAGAAGCTGGTGCTGATGCCGATGCCCGAAGGCAACACCCGCGTCAACGCGCTGTTGTCGGGCCAGGTCGACTGGATCGAAGCGCCGCCCTCGGATTCGATGGCGCAGCTCAAATCACGCGGCTACCAGGTGACGAGCAATCCTTACCCGCACACTTGGCCGTGGCAGTTTTCGTTTGTCGAAGGCCACCCGACAGCCAACCTGAAGGTGCGCCAGGCGATGAACCTCGCCATCGACCGCGACGGCATCCGCCGCCTGCTCGGCTTCAACGCCCTGCCCGCCAAAGGCGTGGTGCCGCCGGGCCACCCTTGGTACGGCAACCCCAAGTTCGACATCAAGTACGACCCGGAGCAGGCCAAGAAGCTGCTCGCCGAAGCCGGCTACGGCCCGGGCAAACCGCTCAAGGTGAAAGTGCAGATCTCGGCATCGGGCTCGGGACAGATGCAGCCGCTGGCGATGAACGAATTCATGCAGCAAAACCTCAAGGCGGTTGGCGTCGATGTCGAATTCGATGTACTGGTGTGGGAGACGTTGTTCAACAACTGGCGCGTCGGCTCGAAAGATCCGAAATCGAATGGCGCGCATGCGATCAACGTGTCGTTTGCGACGCAAGACCCGTTTTTCGCGTTTGCACGCTTTTACGACAGCCGCATGGTGGCGCCGCGCTCGGTGAACTGGGGCTGGGTGCAGGACCCGGAGTTGGACAAGCTGGTGGCTGGCGCACGCGGCGAGTTCGATGCCAAGAAGCGTGACGCTGCCATCGGCAAGCTGCATGAGCGTGTAGTCGACCAGGCCGCCATGTTGTTTGTGGTGCACGACACCGGCCCGCGCGCCCTGTCGCCCAAGGTAAAGGGCTTCGTGCAGTCGAAAAACTGGTTCCAGGATCTGTCGCCGGCCTATATCCAGTAATCGGTTATCGAGTGATGCGCTGACACGCACCCTCCTCCGGCGCAGTCTGTACCCGCCCGAGGAGGGTGATGTTGCGGCGATGATTTTTGATTCACCGTTTTTGGGTACCGCAGGCGCCACGTGTTCACCTATATTGTCAAACGCATCCTCTACGTGATTCCCATCGGGCTGGCGGTCAGCCTGGTGTGTTTTTCGCTCGTGTTCCTCGCCCCCGGCGACCCGCTTTCGGCGATCCTGCCGCCGGACGCCACCACCGAACTGATTGAACGCCTCAAGGCCGACTACGGCTTTGACAAGCCGCTGCCGGTGCAATTTGGCAAATGGGTATTGCGTGCGGCACAGGGCGACCTCGGCACGTCGATCGCAACGGGGCGCCCGGTCAATTCCGAAATTGCCAGGGCGATCTCGAATACGTTCATGCTGGCGATGTTCGCGTGCGGTATCGGGTTTTCGTTCGGGCTGATTTTCGGTTTCGTGGCCGGCTACGTGCGCAACACCTGGCTCGACAAGGTTGTCACCGGCATCGCCGTCACCGGCGTATCGCTGCCGCACTACTGGCTGGGCATGGTGATGGTCATCATTATCGCGGAGCTGCTCGACAGGCTGCCGGCGATGGGCGCCGGGGCCGGTGGCTCAGACGCCTGGGTGTGGGATTGGGATCATGTGCGCTTCTTGATTTTGCCTGCGGTCACGCTTTCGTTCATTCCGATGGGCATCGTCACGCGCACCACGCGCGCGGTGGTGGCGGAAATTCTCAACCAGGAGTTCGTGCAGGCGCTGCGCGCCAAGGGCATGGATTCGCTCGGCGTGTTCAAGCACGTGGTCAAGAATGCGGCGCCGACGCTGCTGGCGGTGATGGGCATTCAGCTCGGTTACCTGCTGGGCGGCTCGATTCTGGTGGAGACGGTGTTCTCCTGGCCGGGTACGGGCTTCCTGCTCAACACGGCGATCTTCCAGCGTGATCTGCCGCTGTTGCAAGGCACGATCCTGTTTCTGGCGATGTTCTTTGTAGTCCTCAATGTATTGGTGGACATCCTGCAATCGATATTCGACCCGAGGATCCGCCGATGAATCCGGCGCTGGCATCAACTGCCGCCTCCTCCGTGACCGACACGCCGCCGGTGGTGGTTTCGCGCGGCTACTGGGCCACCGTGTTTGCGCGCGTGCTGCGCGACAAGGTCACGGTGTTTTGCGCGCTGGTGCTGATCTGCATGTTGTTGATGGCAATCTTTGCGCCGTGGATTGCGCCCAAGGACCCGACCGCCACCAGCATGTTGAAGCGTCTGGCGCTGATCGGCTCGGACGGTTATCTGCTCGGCACCGATGAGTTGGGCCGCGACATGCTGTCGCGCCTGATCTACGGCGCGCGCCTGTCGCTCTTTATCGGCATCGTGCCGGTGATCAACGCGTTTTTGATCGGCACCCTGCTCGGTGTGCTGGCGGGATTTCTGGGCGGGCGTGTCAACACCGTGATCATGCGCACCATCGATGTGTTTTTCGCGTTTCCCTCGGTGCTGCTGGCGATTGCGATTTCAGGTGCCTTGGGCGCCGGCATCTTCAACAGCATCGTCTCGCTCACCATCGTGTTCATCCCGCCGATCACGCGGGTGGCAGAGAGCGTCACCACGCAGGTGCGCGGCCTCGATTTTGTCGAAGCGGCGCGCGCCTCGGGCGCCAATGCACTCACCATCATTCGCGTCCACATATTGGGCAATGTGCTGGGGCCAGTGTTCATCTACGCCACCAGCCTGATGAGCGTGTGCATGATCCTCGCCTCGGGCCTGTCATTCCTCGGCCTCGGCACCAAGCCGCCGGCCGCCGAGTGGGGCCTGATGCTCAACACCCTGCGCACCGCGATTTACACCAACCCTTGGGTGGCGGCACTGCCGGGCGTGATGATCTTCACGACCTCGATCTGTTTCAACATGATGAGCGACGGCCTGCGCCAGGCTATGGACATCAAGGAATGATGCGCGCCTACACAATCGACTGCGGAGCGGATGGGTCATGAGCCTCCAGGAAGCGAGACGCAGATGAGCCTGCTAGACGTCCAGGGCCTGGTCAAGCATTTCCCGATCAAGAGCGGCCTCCTCAACCGGCAGACGGCGACGGTGCGCGCGGTCGATGGCGTGTCGTTTGCCATCGCTGCAGGTGAAACGCTCGGCGTGGTCGGTGAATCGGGCTGCGGCAAATCGACCACGGCGCGCCTGATCATGCATCTGATCGATCACGATGCCGGCAACATTGCCTTCGATGGTAAGCCCATCGGCAAGACCGTCGGCAGCGGCCACATGCCCTTGAAGGAACTGCGGCG
>JANNCZ010000383.1:0-1834 GCA_031387185.1 Burkholderiales bacterium | reverse complement strand
CTCCTCCAGCCGGGGCCGACGCAACCGGCGTGGAGTGAAGCGTAAGATGAGCAAATTCCCTCTGCGACCGCGTTCCGCAGTGGCGCTGCCACCCATCGACTTTAATAAAGCCATCAAAATCGTTAAATGAACAGTATTGGGCTTAACGTGGCGTTGGCCCGTGCCGCCTGTCGAAAAATGCTCGACTGGCAAAGCGAAGATCGAAGCAGATACCTCATGTCTATCGCGTCAGCCGCCCTCGTAGGGCTGATCAGTAAGAAGGAAGAAACCTATATGGAGAACGTGGCGATTCCCTCCGTAGAGGATTTTTCTTGCGATGACTCTGACTCGGCAGCACGCAGAGCGGCGGAGGCGCGCCGCGTCCAATTTGTGCAGGCTTCATTGACTCAAATCAGGAAGTTTTGCAGCGATATAAATGAGAAATTACCCAACTCATCATCCGTGGGCGGAGGGAGTCTGGAACCCTATGTGACTTGTGTCGATACACCTGGAGGAGCATCGATAGCGTTTGGTAACATAGGATTTGACGCGCGATCTTGGGAGACGTCAAAAATTCGCGAATTGATTGAGCGAATCGGCGACGGAGTGGTCGCTACAAATTTGGCGATGAACGCGACAGTTCGGGGGTACTCGTCGCTTGAAGAGCGCAATATCACGGCTGGTGTGACCGTGACCGCAGTGACCCTTGAAGACCTCTCAGCGGAGACTTTGTCGGTATCCTCCGCCTCCCCGCTCATACTTGCGCTGCCGAGTGCAGAGGTTGCACCGGTTAACGCCGCGACCGCCGGGCTCATTGTGAAATTTGGACACGAGCCGAGCATCAGCAAAGACATCGTGGCAAGGTGTGACTGGGCCAGAGTCCCTGTTGAATGTCAGGCGGATCACCAGGCACTCTCCGAACTGCGTGCGTCGTGGGCAGCATCGTTGTTGCACCGTCGAGGCGAGGGACAAATCGTGGTCAAGAATGTGATCGGCTATGGTGCGTCACATTCGACTAGAAGGCTTCCGGCGAATCTGGCGTTTGATCGTCGAATTCGGATCGAACTATCTCCATCGGATCCGCCGAAATCTGCGGTGAAATAATCGAGCGACCGCTATAAGTTGAGTCTTGCACGTACCAACGTATCCAGCCCAGCACGCTCGGCCTCGGCATCGACCAGATGCCTGCGCTTCGCCAGGGCCCGCTCAAGCGTCAACACGAAGCGCTTGTCGTTCTCCACCCGCAGCATCAACGTTGCGAGCGCGGTGTCGTCTTCGAGCGGGTAGTAGCCCGGATAGTCCGTACCGAGCAGGCCTACGTTGCCGGGAATGTGCGAGGCCAGCACTGGCACGCCGCAGGCAATCGCCTCGCTCACCACGTGTGCGCCGCCCTCCATGCGGCTGGAGATCACCATTGCGTGCGAGCGCGCCAGCCAGCGCATCGCGTCGCCGTGGGCGAGTTCACCCGGCCAGCGGTAGCGGGTGCCGGGTGCTGCCGGCTGATCCGCTGTGCGCGGCTCGCTTGTACGAGCTTCGACCCTGGCGATCGCACGCGTCGCCTCGCGCGCTGCGATCACACGCGCCTCTGCGGCGAGCTTGTCGTCCATCGCGCCGCCCAATTGCACGACGCGAATGCGTGATGCAGGAGGCAGGTGCTGCAACGCATAGGCTGCGCGCAGCGGGTCTTTCTCGTCACGCAAATGGCCGATCACGGTGATGAGGCAATAGCTTGACGGCGGATCCACCCGGTGTACTGCCCGCACCGACTGGTGAATCACGCTGGTCTTGGCGCGCAGCGCGGGCGCCAGTTCGTTCAAGGCCTCGGCCTGCAACACGATCATCGCATCGGCCAATT
>JANNCZ010000382.1:0-4157 GCA_031387185.1 Burkholderiales bacterium | reverse complement strand
CACATCAAGTTGAAGCGTACCGGCATTGCTGAACAGGGTTTCACTGGCGAGCGGCGCAGCAGTCGCACCGAAACTGACGGCAGCAAATGCGGCAGCGACGATCAAGCTCAGGGATTTTTTCATAGGGTCTCCTTCGATGGTAAGCAAGTTGGTAAGTGAAAAATGGCGGGTAAGCAATCGCCCAGCCAGTCAGCGAGAGTACCCGATTTCCGCCAACGGCACATTGCGCCACGTTCCGAGGCGCAGACCATCGACCCGCACCGGCCCAATAGCGGCACGAATCAGGCGCAGGGTAGGGTAGCCCACGGCAGCGGTCATGCGCCGAACCTGACGGTTTTTTCCTTCGCCTACCGTGATTTCCAGCCACGACGTGGGGATCACCGCGCGGAAGCGGATCGGCGGATCACGCGGCCACAGGCCGGTTGGCTCGGGAATGCGCCGCGCTGTGCTCGCTGCGGTCACGAAGTCGCCCAAATTGAGCGGCGCACAAAGGCGCGCGATGGCAGCACCATCTGGTTCGCCCTCCACTTGCGCCCAGTAAGTCTTGAGCAGAGCTTGATACTGGGCGCTGCTGCGCCTATTCGAAGGCTTGCCGTCAGACTTACCAGCAGGGCTGCTGATCCAGTGTTGGAGCGGGCCATGATTGGTTAGCAGCAGCAGGCCCTCGCTGTCGGTATCAAGCCTGCCCGCCGGGTACACGTCAGGCTGCCCGATGAAGTCAGCCAGGGTCTTTCGGTCACCGTCGCGGCTGAACTGGCAAACGACGCCATAAGGCTTGTTGAGCGCGATCAGCATTGGTGGCTGCACGCCGCCGGCCGGACCTCGATGGTCCGTATCCGCAAGCGCACCGCGAGCGCGCCTCGCGCGTACTGCGGTACCCAACCCGCGCTCCAAATGAAAAACCCCGCGCTTCGATACCGAGGCGCGGGGTTTCATGTGCTGCAAACGCTTTAGGCGTTCTGAATGTTCGAAGCCTGCTTGCCTTTTTGGCCTTGGGTGACCTCAAAGCTGACTTTCTGGCCTTCCTTGAGGGTTTTGAAGCCCTGCATGTTGATTGCCGAGAAATGCGCGAACAAATCTTCGCCGCCATCATCGGGGGTGATAAAGCCAAAGCCCTTGGCGTCGTTAAACCACTTGACGGTACCGGTTGCCATAAATGCCACTCCTTGAAAGATTAAGTAACGGACGAAAAACCGCCCTGACTGCGTTTGCGTTTCAAGGCCGTCCCCTACTCAAGACCCCGGTGCCGCTATGTGGCGCCGCCTGCTCGAGGCGGTATTGCAAGGTGCCGGAACCACTTGAACCAACCAAACGCATGTATTTTTCTGATTCCACAAGCCTAAGTCAAGAAATTTTCTGCGCATCAACAATGGTTGCGCCGACTTGTTGTTTTTTTGCCGACTATCCCCATTTGCGTCAGCAGGATTCGGCAAGATGACGGCATGGAAAGGGTAATAAAATTACCGCATGGCAACAAAATTTGATTCCGATGGCGGCACGCTCCTGCAAGAGCGGACGGAAAAACTCAAGCCGCCGCCCATGTTCAAGGTGCTTCTGCTCAATGACGACTATACGCCGATGGAGTTTGTCGTCTCGACGATCCAGAAGTTTTTCAACAAGAGCCGTGAGCAAGCCACGCAGGTTATGCTCAAGGTGCATCGCGAAGGTGTCGGCGTGTGTGGTGTGTACCCCAAGGACGTGGCCACTACCAAGGTCGATCTGGTCACCGAGCATGCGCGGGCGCATCAACACCCGCTGCAATGCACGATGGAAGAAAGTGAATGAGAGGCGGGTGCTGCGCGAACGAGGACTAGTAGCATACCTGATCTGCGCCGGTTGGATTGGCGGCGCGGTTGGTGTAGAGTTGAATGACATTCCGGATTTCGGAAACACGAGGTAAAACATGATTGCGCAAGAACTCGAAGTCAGTTTGCACATGGCGTTTGTCGATGCACGCCAGAAACGCCATGAATTCATCACCGTCGAGCACTTGCTCCTGGCACTGCTGGACAACCCGACGGCGGCCGAAGTCATGCGCGCGGTGGGCGCCAACATTGACGATCTGCGCAAAAATCTTGCGCAGTTCATTACCGAGCACACGCCGACGGTGGCCGGCACCGACGATGTCGACACGCAGCCGACGCTGGGCTTCCAGCGCGTGATCCAGCGCGCGATCATGCACGTGCAGTCGTCTTCCAACGGCAAAAAAGAAGTCACTGGTGCCAACGTGCTGGTGGCGATCTTTGGCGAAAAGGATTCGCACGCGGTCTACTACCTGCACCAGCAGGGCATCACGCGCCTGGACGTGGTCAATTTCATTTCACACGGCATTACCAAGCAGACTACCGAACCCAAGGAGAAAGCCGCCGCCGGGAGCGAAAAGGAAGAGGCCGAAGCCGAAGGCGATGGCAAGAACAGTCCGCTGGAGAACTACACCCAGAATCTCAACAAGGCCGCCGCCGAAGGGCGCATTGATCCGCTGATCGGGCGCGATACCGAGCTCGAACGCGTGGTGCAGACCCTATGCCGCCGCCGCAAAAACAACCCGCTGCTGGTGGGTGAGGCAGGCGTGGGCAAGACTGCGATCGCAGAAGGTCTCGCCAAGCGCATCGTCGAAGGCGAGGTGCCGGAAATTCTCAAGGACTGCATCGTCTACTCACTCGATATGGGGGCCTTGCTTGCGGGCACCAAATACCGCGGTGACTTCGAGCAGCGCCTGAAGGGCGTGCTCAAGAAGCTCACGAATAATCCGAATGCGATATTGTTTATTGACGAGATCCACACACTGATCGGTGCCGGTGCCGCATCGGGGGGTACCCTCGACGCCTCCAACTTGTTGAAGCCCGCACTCTCCAACGGCCAGTTGAAATGCATCGGCGCCACCACCTACACCGAGTATCGCGGCGTGTTTGAAAAAGACCACGCCCTGTCGCGGCGTTTTCAGAAGATCGATGTCAATGAGCCGTCGGTCGACGAGACCGTGCAGATTTTGCGTGGCTTGAAATCGCGTTTTGAAGAACATCACGGCATCAAGTATTCAGCGGCCGCGATCACCACGGCGGCTGAACTCGCCGCACGCTACATCAACGACCGCCAGTTGCCCGACAAGGCGATTGACGTAATCGATGAAGCCGGTGCTGCGCAGCGCATCCTGCCCAAGTCGAAGCAGAAAAAGATCATCGGCAAGAGCGACATCGAAGAGATCATCGCCAAGATTGCGCGCATCCCGCCGCACAATGTGTCGAGTGATGACCGCTCCAAATTGCAGACGCTGGACCGTGATCTCAAAAACGTTGTGTTCGGGCAGGACAAGGCCATCGACGCGCTCGCGGCAGCCATCAAGATGGCGCGCTCCGGCCTCGGCAGTCCCACCAAGCCGATTGGCTCATTCCTGTTCAGCGGGCCGACTGGTGTGGGCAAGACTGAAGTGGCGCGCCAGCTTGCGTTCACCATGGGCATTGAACTGATCCGCTTTGACATGTCCGAATACATGGAGCGGCACGCAGTGTCGCGCCTGATCGGCGCACCGCCTGGCTATGTGGGTTTCGATCAGGGCGGCCTGCTGACCGAGGCCATCAGCAAGAAGCCGCACGCCGTGCTGCTGCTGGACGAAATCGAGAAAGCGCATCCGGATGTGTTCAACATCCTGTTGCAGGTGATGGATCACGGCACGCTCACTGACAACAACGGGCGCAAGGCCGATTTCCGCAACATCATCATCATCATGACCACCAATGCCGGTGCCGAGAGCTTGCAGAAGTCGGTGATCGGTTTCACCAACAGCAAGCAGGCCGGCGACGAGATGGCCGATATCAAGCGCATGTTCACGCCGGAGTTCCGCAACCGGCTCGATGCGATCATTTCGTTCAAAGCGCTCGACGAAGATATCATCCTGCGTGTGGTCGACAAGTTCCTGATGCAACTTGAGCAGCAGTTGCACGAGAAGAAAGTCGAGGCCATCTTCACTGACGTGCTGCGCAAGCATTTAGGGAAAAAAGGCTTCGACCCGCTCATGGGCGCACGCCCGATGGCGCGTCTGATTCAGGAGACCATCCGCAAGGCGCTGGCCGATGAGTTGCTGTTTGGCAAGCTCGTTAGCGGAGGCAAGGTCACGGTTGATCTGGAAGAGGGGCACGAAGCAGCGGGGGCGGATGCCA
>JANNCZ010000184.1:0-4553 GCA_031387185.1 Burkholderiales bacterium | reverse complement strand
GACCGCGCCGACATCGCCAAGCTCATCAAGACCCTCGCCAAAAATGATTTCAAGGCACTTGACCTCACCGACGATGAGTTGGCGAAATCGCACTTGCGCCACATGGTCGGCGGCAGTTCAGCCTTGGCGCAAGATGAGTTGTTGTACCGCTTCGAGTTTCCCGAGCGCCCCGGTGCGTTGATGAAGTTCCTTACCAGCATGCGGCCTGACTGGAACATCAGTTTGTTCCACTACCGCAATCACGGTGCCGATGTCGGGCGTGTGTTGATCGGCATGCAGGTGCCCTTGAAAGAGATGGGCGCGTTCCGCAAATTTCTCGACGCACTCGGCTACCGTTATTGGGACGAATCGGCCAACCCCGCCTATCGCATGTTTCTGGCGCAAGCCGCGTGAGGAGCGCAGCATGAAATACCCCTATCGCATCGTCAACGTGTTTACTCGCAAAGGTGAGCGCCTGTCCGGCAATCCGCTGTGCGTGTTTGAAGATGGCAGCGGATTGTCTGATGCAAACATGCAGGCGCTGGCCTTGCAGTTCAATTTGTCGGAAACCAGTTTCATCCTGCCTGTGTCATCTGCTACTGCAAGCGCGACCGCACAACTACGCATCTTCACACCGGCCATGGAGTTGCCGTTTGCCGGCCATCCGACACTCGGCACTGCACATGTCGTGCGTGATTTGCTTGCCGCTGGCGACAGCGTGCGGCTGGAGATGAAAGCGGGTGTGATCCCCGTCAACGCCTTGGGCGACAGATGGACGCTGCAAGCGAATGCGCCGGTAACGCGTGCATTCGACGATGCGCAGAAGCTTGCACTCGCGGAAGCGCTGGCAGTGACGCCCTCCGATTTCGCTGCGGCACCGTTGTGGGTCAACACCGGGATGGAACAACTGCTGGTACCGCTGGTCTCGGAGGACATAGTGCGCAAAGCCGCTCCGGGAGCGGGTCTTGCGGCATTCACCAATGTATCGGGCAAGGTGTCGGTCTATTGCTTCTCGCCGCTGACGGATGCAGAAATGCTGGTGCGCTTTTTCTTTACCAAGAACACCGGCAGCGTCGCGGAAGACCCGGCCACCGGTTCAGCTTGCGCCAACCTCGGCGGCTATGCGTTGGCGGTCAACGCGCCGCTGCCGCTCCAGCGCGTGTTGCATCAGGGTGAACAAGTAGGACGGCCTTCGATCCTCACGCTTGACGTCGATGCGGCACGCAGCATTCGCGTCTGCGGTGAGGTGATCGAACTCGGTCGCGGGTCAATTGATTTGTAGCGTCGGCTGGTCTGCTTCGCGAGCGGCACGCACTTCGCTATCTGCGCCGGCCAGTCAAGCATTCGCGCTCTGCCGTCAGCCCTTCAACTTGCGCGCCGCCTCCAGCGCGAAATAGGTCAACACGCCATCCGCCCCGGCGCGCTTGAACGCCATCAATGACTCCATCATCACGGCATCGCCATCGAGCCAGCCGTTTTGCGCGGCGGCCTTGAGCATGGCGTATTCACCGCTCACCTGATAGACGAAGGTGGGGGCGCCGAATTCATCCTTCACGCGGCGCACGATGTCGAGGTAGGGCATGCCGGGCTTGACCATCACCATGTCGGCGCCCTCTTCGAGGTCGAGGCCAACTTCCCACAGCGCTTCGTTGCTGTTGGCGGGGTCCATCTGATACGTTTTTTTGTTCGACTTGCCGAGATTCCTGGCCGAGCCGACGGCGTCGCGGAACGGGCCGTAAAACGCCGATGCATATTTGGCCGCGTAAGCCATGATCTGCGTGAGCGGATGGCCGCCCGCGTCGAGCGCGCGGCGGATCGCGCCGATACGGCCATCCATCATGTCTGACGGTGCGACGATGTCAACGCCGGCGCTCGCTTGCGCCAGTGCCTGATTGCGCAAGATCGCGATGGTCTCGTCGTTCTTGATGTAGCCCGCGTCGTCGAGCACGCCGTCCTGCCCGTGGCTGGTGTAGGGGTCGAGCGCCACGTCGCACAGCACGCCCAACTCGGGAAAGCGTTTTTTCAGCTCGGCAACCACGCGCGGCACCAGGCCATCGGGGTTCATCGCTTCCGAGCCATTGGGGTCTTTTTTCTTCTGGTCAATCACCGGGAACAAGGCCATGCACGGCACGCCGAGTCTGAGTGTTTCTTCAGCGATGGGCAGCAGCGTGTCGAGCGTGTAGCGGCTGACGCCGGGCATCGACGGCACTGGCTGCACGATGTTTTTGCCCGCGTCACGCTCGTCGAGCACGAACACCGGGTAAATCAGGTCGTTCGTGGTCAGGACATTTTCCTGCACCAGACGGCGCGCAAATTCCTGGCGGCGGTTGCGGCGCATGCGCCGCTCGGGGAAATTTCCCAGCACTTTCATGGCTCAATCAAACCTTTCAAGAATCAACCTTAACTGGGGACGCAGCGCGGTTACCGGGGGGACAAGAATACGTCGCAAAAACGCAACGGTGCGAAGGGTGTTTTCCCTCTGAAAACGCTTGAAAATTTCACCTGACCGGACTATCGTATTTGCAGGCGCTTCGGCGTCTCCCGCTTCACCTCCCTGAGCGGGGCCTTATATTCTAAGGCGTTAGGCCGTGAAGATTCCCCTTTCTTCACGGCCTGTTTTTTTCGCGCGCCGTATACATGGCAACCACGCCGACCGCATGGCAGCCACGTCTACTTCGTGACCGCCTTTGAGGCAGGCTTGACGGGTGCCTTCGGCGTGGACTTCAGGCCGGGCCGCGCATGTGGCGCTTTGTTCCGTGCCTTGGGCAACGCGCGCTTTGCAAGGTCAAATTTCACGGTCTTTTTGGGCGGCAACTCGATGCCAAGCCAGCGCGCGATGACGGCTTCCGCTTCTTCAAGGCCGGTTTTGTTCAGGCTGGAAAACAGGCTGACGGTGTTGACGCCGGTGCGTTGATTGAGCACGCTGCGTACTTTAAGCAAGGTCGACTGCTGCGCATTGCGGGTGAGCTTGTCGGCCTTGGTGAGAAGCACATGTACCGGCTTGCCGGCATCGCCAAACCAGTCGAGCATCTGCACGTCGAGCTCGGTCAGTGGATGGCGCGCATCCATGATGAGGATCATGCCGGCGAGCGGCTCGCGGGTCTGCAGATAGGCGCTCAAAAACGCATCCCAGCCCACTTTGGCCGAGCGTTGAATTTTTGCGTACCCGTAACCGGGCAGATCGACCAGGAATTTGCCTTCACCCACGCCAAAGTAGTTCAAATGCTGGGTGCGCCCCGGCGTTTTACTGGTGAAGGCGAGCCGCCGCTGATTGGCCAGGGTGTTGATGGCGCTTGATTTGCCGGCGTTGGAGCGCCCGGCAAACGCGACTTCGCCGAGTGACTCGAATGCGAGGTCGGTGAGGGCGGCGGCGGTGGTAAAGAATGCGGCGCGATGCAGGAAGGACATGGACAGGGGGCGGAACGCGGTAGGAGCGATTTGGGAACTATTTGGAACCGATTCGGGCGCAACGCCGGTGCAATTGACGAGCAAAATTGACGAGCAATTCGGAGGGCAATTTGCCGGTTTGGCGCGGCGAGCGCGGCAGCGCCTAGCGGAGGGCCGCGCAGAGCGCGCCGGGGGCAAACACCGCGCGAGCGGGCGCAGGAGTTACGGTAGAATATCAGGTTTGGTGCGTCCTCCAGAGCGCCCGTCATCACTTTTCGCAGGAAAAGCCTCATGAAATTCGCTTTTTCAATCGCTCGCGCTGCCGCTGCTGTGCTTGCGCTGACATTTGCGCCGCTCGGCGGCATCGCCTTTTCGGCAGACAAACCCGCAGCCAAGGTGGACACCGCGCGCGGCTCGCAAATCGCCACGCAGGTGTGCGCTGCCTGCCACGCCGCCGACGGCAATAGTGCGGCGGTGGCCAATCCCAAGCTCGCCGGGCAGCATCCTGAATATCTTGCCAAGCAATTGACGAATTTCAAGGAAAACAAGATCCGCAAAAATGCGGTGATGATGGGGTTTTCCGCAGCGCTGACGCCTGAAGACATAGCCAACGTTGCGGCCCATTACGGCGCACAGAAGCCAAATGACAAAGGTGCCGCGCGCAACCCCGCAACGGTGAAGCTGGGCGAAAAAATCTATCGCGGCGGCGTCGCTGACAAGGGTATCGCCGCTTGCGCCGGTTGTCATGGCCCGGCTGGTGCAGGCATCCCGGCGCAGTACCCACGTCTCGCCGGCCAGTGGGCTGACTACACCAAGGCGCAGTTGACGGCTTTTCGCGCGGGTGAGCGCCAAAATGACCCGCAGGGCATGATGCGTGGTGTCGCGGCCAAACTGTCGGATAAAGAAATTGACGCTGTGGCCGATTACATTGCGGGCCTGAAGCAAGCGAACTGATTGCGCCGATCCGGCTCAAAAGGGTGGCATCGCGCCACCCTTTTGCTTTTTTGGAACCTGCTTTTTGGAACCACCCCGCCTCATGACCAGCCCCTTAGCCGCCAGCGCCACCAGTGTCGCCAGCATGGCGCCCGCGCCGCGCGCTGCGTGGCGGCATGTGGTCGAGTTGCTGAGCTCGATGCGCTTTGCCATCAGCCTGCTCACCTTTCTCGCGATTGCGTCGGTGATCGGCA